>JACIWB010000055.1 GCA_014361245.1 Thermoplasmatales archaeon
ATTTATCTCTAAAACTTTCCTTTCCTGGATGATGTGCTCTTTTATTCCACTTCCATACAGTTTTTCTGCTTATTCCAAGAAATTCAGCAATTTCTTTTGTTTTCTTTCCTGCCTTCTTTGCCATAGCCATTATTCTCCTCATTTCTGGAGTAACATGTGACATTTCCCATTCCCTCCTATAAAGAATGGGAAATTGGTTTAAGAAATGTTACTGATCTGTGTTTACTTTACATTCCTAAAAAAATTATATATTCGGATTGCATTCATTTTCATGGATTTAATTGGCTTGGTAGCTGTCTACTTATATGTTTTTATTCTTATTATTTTATCAGAAAAAGTACTCTCTCGCTATCCTGTTTTAAGCAGAAAAATCCTGCATATAATGGTTGGAAACATATTATTCATACTTCCCTTCTTCGAGAATAGATATATAATGGCTTTTCTCGCCGCCGCCCCTTTTATACCCCTCACCTTCTTGATGAGTCCTTATTCACCATTAAAAATAAAGAGTAAGGCTTCTTCTGCGGGACATGGGCTGGGGCTGGTGTATTATTCAATTTCATGGACGCTCCTTGCTTATGTTTTTTTTAACGATAAATTTTTGATAGCAATAGGAATAGTTGCAATGTCTTATGGTGATGGCTTTGCCTCTCTTTTTGGAACAAAATTCGGGAGGAGAAAGTATAAAATATTTGGAGACGAAAAGAGTATAGAAGGCTCGTTGAGTATGTTTTTTGCAATTATTTTTTTTGGGGCAATTGCAATGCTTTACTATAATTTCTTTGAGGGTATTCAATCAATTCTTCTGCTAATTTTTATAAGTTTTTTTGCAACGGTTGTTGAAGGAATAACCCCAAAAGGGCTTGATAACTTAACTGTTTCATTAACCGCCTCAATTCTTTGCTATGGGATAAAATGCGCTTTATAGTTGTTGATGGGCTTGATGGGGCTGGCAAGGACACGCATGCAAATCTGATTAAAGAAAGATATGAAAATAGGAATGAGAAGGTTATAATTCGCTCCCATCCAGAAGATGATAATAAATACGGGCTAAAGGCAAAGAAAGCCCTCATTGAAGGGGGTAAAATAAATCATATTAAAGCATCATTTTATTATGCAATGGATGTTATTCGCTCGATAAGAAAATTTTATGGCAAGGCAGATACATTTATTGTTGTAAGATATCTGGTCGGAGTTGCATATTTGCCACTTCCTATTGCAAAGATACTATACAAATTTTTCTCAACTTTTCTTCCTACTTCACCATACATGTTTTTCCTTGATGTGGAGCCAGAGGAATCTCTCAGAAGAATTGAGAAAAGAGGAGAAAGAGAGATGTTTGAAAATCTCGAGGAATTGAGAAAAGTAAGGGAAAAAGCTCTTAAACTTGTAGAGGGATGGCATATAATATATACAAATCGTCCAATAGAAGATACGCACAGAGAAATAGATGAAATTCTTGATAAGTTAGATGAGGAGGCGAGAGGAACAGGGAGAGGCAAGGGGGGAGGAGAAAAATAAGCTATCCCGTTCCTCTCATTTTTTCTCACTATGTAATAAAAAAATTGTATATAAATTGTTCTATCACATCAAAATTGACATGGCAAAACAATTAAATTTTGCTGATAACATAGCAAATTTTAAAAGAATTTATGAATTAAAACATAAGGGGCAGAGCCTGCTCCTAACCAAACGCAAGGTTTTAATAATAGTTGTTGTTAATAGTTAGCCATCACTATGGAGGTGGTATCATTGTCGCTCGATCCATCAGCTGCAAAATATTTGATTAAAGGAAAAATAAGGGTTGAAGGAATAGTGGATAAATCGGATGTAATAGGTGCAATATTCGGTCAAACAGAAGGGTTAATAGGCGAAGAGCTTGATTTAAGAGATTTGCAGAAATCAGCAAGGATAGGAAGAATAGAAGTTGATATAAAGCATGTCCAGGGTAAAAGCGAAGGAGAATTTACACTCAATTCCGCTCTTGAAAAAGTTGAAACAGTTTTAATAGCATCTGCAATAGAAAGTGTTGATAGGATAGGACCTTGCAAGGCAGAATTGAAAATTGAAAGGGTAGAAGATATAAGAATTGCAAAAAGGAAGAGGGTTGTTGAGAGAGCAAAAGAAATATTGGCTGAAATAATGAAGCAGGCGCACGAAGAAATGCCCGACTTGGTTGAGGAAATAAGGCAATCTGTTCAGGTTGAGGAAATCACATATTATGGCAAGGAGCGCCTGCCTGCGGGGCCAAATATTGATAAAAGCGATGCGATAATAATTGTTGAAGGGCGAAATGATGTTGTAAATCTTTTGAGGCATGGAATAAAAAATGTGATTGCTGTTGAGGGAACAAATATACCCCAGACAATAATTGATTTATGTAACGAAAAAATTGCTACCGCATTTGTTGATGGGGACAGAGGAGGAGAGCTTATTTTAAGAGAATTGCTTCAGGTTGCAGACATAGATTTTGTTGCAAAAGCCCCTCCTACCAGAGAAGTTGAAGAATTGTCATATAAACTTGTTATGAAAGCATTGAAAAATAAAATACCTGCAGAGCAATACCTTGAAAACATGGGAATAAAAAAAGAAAAGAAGAGCGAGCTTGGAGAATATGAAAAAATATTTGAAGAAGTAAGAGGGCAGCACATTGCTATTTTTCTCGATGATGAGGGAAATGAAATCAAAAGAATAGAAACGGAGAAATTGATAGAGGAAATAGGTAAAACAAAGCCAAAAGTAATAGTTTTTGATGGAGTTATAACCCAGAGGTTGCTCGATCATGCTTTTGAAAATAAGGTAAAGAAGATAGTGGCAACTGCAATGGGAGAAGTTACTAAAATTCCAAAAAGTATAGAAATGATAACAGAGAAGCAATAAAATGTATTCACAAAAAGTAATGGACCATTTTTTAAATCCGAGAAATAAAGGTAAGTTAAAGGATGCAGATGCGGTTGGAAAAGTTGGAAATCCGGTATGCGGAGATGTAATGTATATTTACATAAAAGTGAATGATAACAGAATAGTTGATATTGGATGGGAAACAATGGGATGTGCGGCAGCAATTGCAACTTCATCAATGCTGAGTGAGCTTGCGAAAGGGAAAACACTCGATGAAGGGCTTAAAATAAGCAGGAAGGATATAGCAGATGCTCTTGAAGGGCTTCCCCCAATAAAAATGCATTGCAGCAATCTGGCGGCAGATGGTTTGCATAAGGCAATAGAGAATTACAGAAACAAGGAAAAAATAATGGAGGAATTTTCAAAAATTGTTGGTGAAAAGGATGCAAAAGCATTGTGGCATGCGGGAATAGCAAGTGTCGATGAGTTAAGAAAAACTTCAATAGAAGAAATTTCGAATATAATAAGTGCGGAAGGAGTTAACAGGATAAGAGAATATTTCAAAAAATGAAAGGAAAGGTAATAGTTTTAACTGGTGATGGCAAAGGAAAAACAACCTCCGCATTTGGCTGTGCCCTCAGGGCGGCGGGGCATGGCAAAAGGGTTGTTGTTATTCAATTCATGAAGGCTAGGGAGAGCGGGGAGGCGATGATTGAAGTCAAGAATATAGAAATAGCCAGATTTGGTAGGAAGTCCTTTGTTTTTGAGGCGGGCAGGGAAGATATTGAGATGGCTGAAAAAGCAATGGAATTTGCAAGGAAATCAATTAAAAAGAAACCATTTATGCTTATCCTTGATGAAATAAATGTCGCAGTTGATAAAAATCTTGTAAAAGTTGAGGATGTTATAAATCTTATAAGGGAGAGGGGGGAAACAAACATAATTCTGACAGGGAGAAATGCAAGAAAAGAAATAATAGAAATCGCAGATATAGTAACTGAAATGAGAAATATAAAACATTATTATGAAAAAACAGGAGAAACAATTGAAGGAATTGATTATTGACTCTCTTCAGCAATCAATGCATTTTCTTTGAATTTAAATATATGATATGTTTTTTCTCCTTTTAATCCATCTTCAATTTTTTTTCTAACATTCCAGTATTTTTCTGGTGCTATTTCCATTCTTAAAATTGCCTTCTTTGCATTCATGTTTTTCAAAATTTTGTTTATTTCGGAAAAATTGAATGAGCATATTTTCATCACTTTATATCTTCTTAAGAAAGAAGAATTGTAAATAGTGCTGGAGGTAGCGAGACTTCTCCTCTTTTCAATTTTAATTAAATTTCCATCAAAACCTATCTTTCCAAATAAATTGCTTACCAGACCCGCCTTTACAACAGTTACATCAATTTCATAGAGAAATTCTCCAATTTTATCAGAAAAAATTAACTCAATTTTTTCATCCATGTCAGTTATTCTTTCCTCAGATGGCAGGGATACTGCTGATGTGTCGCAAGAAGCAAGTTCATTGGTGTAAAGAGCAAGCCTGTTTAAATTGAAATTAAGGGAGGTATATTCCTTTTCTCCCTCCAGTAAAATTTCATTTCTTGAAATCTGAGGGGGCAATTCAAAAGCTATTTTATCCACCTTCTTTTTATAGATTTCATAAACTTTAAGTGGATTTGGCATCAGGCTTTGCAACCTTCTTTCCCCTTCTTTTTCTTTTCTTGAAGGATCAGAAAAAATTGCATTTGCATCCACTCTTTTTACAATATTTTTATCAAGGCAATCCCCTTCAATAATTTCATAATTTTTTATTCCATTTATTTCCATATTTAAAATTGCAATCTTTGCCCTTATAGCATCTTTCTCAACTCCTATTGCAATTGCATTTTTTGCAAAAAAAATTAGTTGAGCACCAACCCCACAACTTACATCTGCTATCACATTTCCTTTAATTCTTTTTGCTCTATATTCAGCAACAGCTGGTGGGGTAGCATATCTCAGCCCGTATTCATCAAAAAAGAGATTTTGAGATGGAAATTTTTTTGAAGATTTTATTCTGCATTTTCCCATTTCAAATATTTTTTCTCTTGGAAAATATACATCCTTCAGTTTCTCAATCACTAACTTTCTACTATAGCCACTTCTTATTAAAGAGATTGCTTTCTCAATCTCTTCCTCTATTTCCTCTATTTTCATGAGTTTCAAATTCTTTTAACAATTCATTTTTCTGAATAAATTCAAAAAATTTTGTTAGCCTATCAAGTGTTTTATTTGAGGTGACATGTTCTATTTTGCAAGCATCTTCATCAGCAAGGTTTTCATCCACACCTATTGAGATAAAAAAATTTCTCAAGATTTCATGCTTTTCTTCTAATTTTCTTCCAATTTTCTCTCCCTTTTCAGTTAAAACCACTCCCCTATACTTTGTATATCTTATATATCCTTCCTTTCCCATTTTCTGAAGCATTTCAGTTGCGGTTGATGGCCTTACATTCATATTTTTTGCAATATCATTTGTCCTTGCCGTACCCTTCTTTTTTACAAGCCCATATACTGTTTCAATATACTCTTCGTACCTTTTACTCATTTTAATCCATATTCCTTACTATTTCTTCCGCCATTTCAAGCGTGCTCGCATTTCCTCCCATATCATATGTTCTTGCCTTTCCTTCCTCAATTGTTTTTGCAATTGCGTTCTCGAGCTTATCCGCCAGCTTCCTCTCTCCAAGCCATTCAAACATCATCCTGACTGCAACAATCATGCCAACAGGATTAACTACATACTTGCCCGCATATTTTGGGGCGGAGCCGTGCGTTGGCTCAAAAATAGCATATTTCTCACCTATATTCCCACTTCCCGCAAAGCCAAGCCCCCCAACGAGCTGCGCCGCCTCATCTGAGATGATGTCGCCGAACATGTTTGATGTAACTATTACATCATAATCAGATGGATTTTTAAGCAACCACATTGTTAATGCGTCTATATTTACTTCCTTGTATTCTATATCTGGGTATTGCTGTGCAATCTTTCTTGCTTCTTCAATCATCATTCCAGAGGTTTCTCTGACAACATTTGGCTTTTCAGCAACAGTTACACTTTTCCTTCCATGTTCCTTTGCATATTCAAACGCTTTCTTAACAATCCTTCTGCATCCTTCCCTTGTAAAAATTCTAACAGAGATGGCTATATCCTCTGCTGGCACATCATGGAATTTCAGCATATTCTTATTTAATTCCAGAGCTTTTCTAACTTCATCTGGGAGGGGGTGAAATTCAACACCCGCATAGAGGCATTGAGTATTTTCCCTAAATATAACAATATCTATATCATCTCTATAGTTCAGAGGATTTCCCTTATATGCTTTGCAAGGTCTTACATTTGCATATAAATCAAACATCTGGCGTAGCTTTACAATAGGGCTTGAATACTCAACCTTTCCCTTTAAGTGCTCCGCAAGCTCCTCCTGCGCCTCTTTCTTTGATTTTGATGTTATTGCTCCAAAAAGAGCACAATCTGTTTCTTTTAGCATTTCTACTGTTCTCTCTGGCAAAGCATTTCCCTCTTTTTTCCAGAATTCCCATCCTATGTCTCCATAGATGTATTCCGCATCAAGTCCGCTTGCATTCAAAACTATCTGGGCTGCATCCATCACATCCTTTCCAACACCATCCCCTGGAAGCATTGCAATCTTATATTTCATTTTCTCACCTTCATATATTTAACAAGCCCCCCACTCTCTATTATGGAAAGCAGAAAAGGAGGCAAAGGCTTCACATCATAAACTTCCGATTTGCTCAAATTCCTTATTTTACCCCCAGAGGCATCTATTTCAATTTCATCCCCTTCCTCTATTTTATCTGTATCAAATTCAAGGGCAACAATTCCTTCATTTATCGCATTCCTGAAAAATATTCTTGCAAAAGATTTCGCCAGTATCGCTTCCACACCCGCATATTTCAGGCAGGTCACCGCCTGCTCGCGGGATGAGCCACATCCAAAATTTTTGCCCGCAACAATTATTTTCGCATTTTTTACTTTTTCATGAAAATCGCTGTCTAAATCCTCCATTGCATGCTTTGCCATTTCCTGTGCATCTGTTATTTCAAGATATCTTCCAGGATAAATCACATCTGTATTTATATTATCTCCGTACTTGATTACTCTTCCTTTTATTACCATTATATGGAAATGCATTCCTAATAAAAAATTTTGCTATTTCTTCTTTAACTTCTAAAAAATTTTCTATTTTTGAGAGGTTGTCGAACAAATCAATTACATTTAACATATTCATAAAGAAAATTAAAATTATAGGGATAAAAAATAGTCATATATGTCTGGAGGTTATGGCAAATTGCCATTCCAATTACATGTTTCCTT
>JACIWB010000056.1 GCA_014361245.1 Thermoplasmatales archaeon
AGTAGTCTGATGGCCATGTATTTTGCTACATTTCAATCCCATTTTGGTCTGATTTTAACCATGATAGCAGTTTCAACATCACTAGCAGCTTCCGCATTTCAATCCCATTTTGGTCTGATTTTAACGTATGTGAGCTTGTCAGGGTCGATGATCTCTATCCTATTTCAATCCCATTTTGGTCTGATTTTAACCAAAACCCCGCAGGTACATGTAGACAGACTCAGGGAATTTCAATCCCATTTTGGTCTGATTTTAACAGGACTTCATCGGTTATGGTTTTACCCTGACTCTCATATTTCAATCCCATTTTGGTCTGATTTTAACGCTCAAAAATCCATACGACTACATCAAATACCTCAACGACGTATTTCAATCCCATTTTGGTCTGATTTTAACCCCCATAGAGGATGTTAGCGTCAACGTTACCGTCTGATTTCAATCCCATTTTGGTCTGATTTTAACGACTTCAAGGAGTATGCTAATCCTCGTTCCAGTGCTATTTCAATCCCATTTTGGTCTGATTTTAACTGTCAAAACCCACTAATTCACCATATTTATAATATAATTTCAATCCCATTTTGGTCTGATTTTAACGTGTTATTTGATGATTTCACGATCTATTCACCAAGATTTCAATCCCATTTTGGTCTGATTTTAACGTGGATGCGTCGATCATAATCCTTAAAAAGGAGAAAGATTTCAATCCCATTTTGGTCTGATTTTAACCTACAAAATTCTTTTTTTTTAGGTTAATTTTCTTCCAAATTTCAATCCCATTTTGGTCTGATTTTAACCATCACAGCCTCCGTTGAATCAGCTGACACTTCACCGATTTCAATCCCATTTTGGTCTGATTTTAACATGGATCGTATGCCTACACTTCAACGATAGCCTCTAATTTCAATCCCATTTTGGTCTGATTTTAACTCTTGAAAATGCCTGGTACAGGGACAGCACCGTTGAAATTTCAATCCCATTTTGGTCTGATTTTAACGAAAGAAGACATTTATCACAACATTGTTTGGAAAGGATTTCAATCCCATTTTGGTCTGATTTTAACATTTTCCAACATTCCTTAGACCAAACAAGACGATGTAATTTCAATCCCATTTTGGTCTGATTTTAACAATGAGTACACAAGGAGTGTTAGAGTATACACTCCCTTATTTCAATCCCATTTTGGTCTGATTTTAACAGAATTCCATGCGCTCAGGTCATCAGCCTTTTGTACGAATTTCAATCCCATTTTGGTCTGATTTTAACAAGGTTTTGTTGACCAAATTTTAGAACTAAAAAAACATTTCAATCCCATTTTGGTCTGATTTTAACACTTCCTCTTCAGCTTCGACCTACAATCATCCACCTCTTATTTCAATCCCATTTTGGTCTGATTTTAACCACACCAGTAGCAAACGTGAAAGCCCAAGCTGTGAAAGCATTTCAATCCCATTTTGGTCTGATTTTAACAAGCTCAGATAAGCCTAAAAAAACGTTTTTTGTATTGATTTCAATCCCATTTTGGTCTGATTTTAACATGGGGGGTCTGTGAACGTGTGTTGTTCTTCAACAAAGATTTCAATCCCATTTTGGTCTGATTTTAACATACATAAAACACACATCTAAAAAACCAGTTTGGACATTTCAATCCCATTTTGGTCTGATTTTAACGGTCTTTTTCTCCAAATGGGAGATATTTCAGCTTGTTGGAATTTCAATCCCATTTTGGTCTGATTTTAACTTGGTCATTTCTGTGATTTTTTCTGTGAGGTCTTCATATTTCAATCCCATTTTGGTCTGATTTTAACATAAACCATTTCATCAAAATAGCCTTCCTCTTCCACATTTCAATCCCATTTTGGTCTGATTTTAACATTTTTCCGGTTGTTGGATCATATGTGTACGTGAATATTTCAATCCCATTTTGGTCTGATTTTAACAGAAGAAGAATTTTGAAGATAGCTTGAATAGTTTAGAATTTCAATCCCATTTTGGTCTGATTTTAACAGACCATTTCCTTGATGAATACCTCCAATTTGATCGCATTTCAATCCCATTTTGGTCTGATTTTAACGATGCGAATGTCAAACTCATAAAAGCTCTGCTTGAATTTCAATCCCATTTTGGTCTGATTTTAACTCTTTAGCCTTTAGTATACAAGTCTCCTTACGCTTATATTTCAATCCCATTTTGGTCTGATTTTAACCTTTGCATGTGAAAAACGCTGTTTAGGTAGAGTAGATTTCAATCCCATTTTGGTCTGATTTTAACAAAAAGACAACATACTCTACATGCCTATGGAATACGCATTTCAATCCCATTTTGGTCTGATTTTAACTAGAAGCCCAAAAAGTTTCCGAAGAGCGTAGATACCAATTTCAATCCCATTTTGGTCTGATTTTAACACAGCCTAGGATGGAACGGTACCTTAAATAAAGCGTATTTCAATCCCATTTTGGTCTGATTTTAACCAGCAAAGCAGAAAACGGCGAAATCGACTTGTTCGAGATTTCAATCCCATTTTGGTCTGATTTTAACCGAATCCTAGATCTACAGCATGGCTGATCTCTTTTATTTCAATCCCATTTTGGTCTGATTTTAACCATTAGGGCTGAGAAGTTTAGGATGTTGCATATTTCTATTTCAATCCCATTTTGGTCTGATTTTAACCCTAAGTTTGCAGCCTTTGCAAGTGTAAACTGTTCCTATTTCAATCCCATTTTGGTCTGATTTTAACAAAAAAAGGAGGAAGGAGCGTTCGACCCTTACTGGCCATTTCAATCCCATTTTGGTCTGATTTTAACCCGCCAAGTCGTCGAAACAGCAGACGATCGTATCAATTTCAATCCCATTTTGGTCTGATTTTAACTATTTTCACCTCCATCTTCATGTTCATTTTTTTGATTATTTCAATCCCATTTTGGTCTGATTTTAACACCCAAAACAACGCGTCTGGGACGTCGCATATCAAAAATTTCAATCCCATTTTGGTCTGATTTTAACAAAAATCCCAGCATCTATATCAAAAAAATACAAGATATTTCAATCCCATTTTGGTCTGATTTTAACCTTCAAAGCTCTTACATAGACCTTACCATTCTTTCCATATTTCAATCCCATTTTGGTCTGATTTTAACGAAGTTGTTTGCGAGAAGTTCGAGGAAGTCGTAGATTATTTCAATCCCATTTTGGTCTGATTTTAACCCTGTCAGAAAAATTTGCAAAGCACCTAGAAAGCTCAGATTTCAATCCCATTTTGGTCTGATTTTAACAAAAAATGAAATCAAAGCTAAAGGCCCGAATAGGTCAATTTCAATCCCATTTTGGTCTGATTTTAACTGGAAAGAATTGCAAATATGGAATTGGGGGATTTAGTCATTTCAATCCCATTTTGGTCTGATTTTAACGTAGAGAGATAGAAAAACCTATGGATAATGTTGATTATTTCAATCCCATTTTGGTCTGATTTTAACACTTCAATGAATACGATTCAGTGAAAGTCGGCGGCATTTCAATCCCATTTTGGTCTGATTTTAACTTTTGTGAAATCGAAGAATAGCCATCATAGTATAGATTATTTCAATCCCATTTTGGTCTGATTTTAACTCGTCGAATCCTACATACTCCGAGAGCCTATGCAGTATTTCAATCCCATTTTGGTCTGATTTTAACGACCCCAAAAGTGGCGAAATAAGTTTCATGATCTCATTTCAATCCCATTTTGGTCTGATTTTAACTCTACCTCACAAAGGTCTGCACGGCTGATAAGATCGTCATTTCAATCCCATTTTGGTCTGATTTTAACTCTTTCTGTTGAAGACGCGCCTTGCGGAGCAGATAGCATTTCAATCCCATTTTGGTCTGATTTTAACTTGAACTAATGGGGGCAACACCAAAATCATTCATATATGATTTCAATCCCATTTTGGTCTGATTTTAACGAGGATAAACCGGTGGGCGGCCACGCGGTCCTGGCGGTATTTCAATCCCATTTTGGTCTGATTTTAACTTGGCCATAAGGTGGATGCTATAGATGGTGCATACTTTAAGATTTCAATCCCATTTTGGTCTGATTTTAACACAAAACAATGAAAGTATCCTTATTCAAGAGACAAAATTTCAATCCCATTTTGGTCTGATTTTAACTTGTCTTTGTATTCTTTGCCTATCACCTTCTCTGCCCTCCTTAATTTCAATCCCATTTTGGTCTGATTTTAACACCTTTTTTAGCATCTTCAATTGTAGGGTTGTCCACATTTCAATCCCATTTTGGTCTGATTTTAACCGAGTGGAGTAATTATGAATCATGATGAGTTCGTATTTCAATCCCATTTTGGTCTGATTTTAACTTTCCTCCTCCGAAAATGTGTTAAAGAAGGAAGGGAGAGATTTCAATCCCATTTTGGTCTGATTTTAACAGTCCAGTGCCAAACAAAATAACAGTGAATATCAGATTTCAATCCCATTTTGGTCTGATTTTAACCCCTCCACCATATTTCAGGTGATCTGTGACTGTTTTTATTTCAATCCCATTTTGGTCTGATTTTAACTTATTAATGCAAATTAACACAACAAAGAAAAAATAAGAAAATTTCAATCCCATTTTGGTCTGATTTTAACTGGAAGGGAGATTATACAGTATCACCATAAAGGATGTATTTCAATCCCATTTTGGTCTGATTTTAACACTTCTAATAAAGAAATATGATGAGTATAGAAGCGAAATTTCAATCCCATTTTGGTCTGATTTTAACATGTCATTGATGAACTCACCTTTAATGTCTCTGATGAAAATTTCAATCCCATTTTGGTCTGATTTTAACGAAAAAAGTCAGAAAAATTGTTAATTCAGTGATCAATTTCAATCCCATTTTGGTCTGATTTTAACAATTCCTCATAGAAGAAATAGAGGCTGTAAGATCTTTATTTCAATCCCATTTTGGTCTGATTTTAACGATGTTGTTGTTTTGAGAAGGTTGGGGATCTATAGACCCAAAATTTCAATCCCATTTTGGTCTGATTTTAACGGTAGTAGTTGTATGCATAGCTTGACAAGACCATCACGATTTCAATCCCATTTTGGTCTGATTTTAACAAGTTGGATGGGGAGAAAACGCAGATTGGATTGTCCAATTTCAATCCCATTTTGGTCTGATTTTAACCAGCTTTTTAAGGGCTTTTTCGAAGAGTATTCTCTTGATTTCAATCCCATTTTGGTCTGATTTTAACTTTCCTTGTGAGGAAATATGGTCTTGATCCTAACATAACAATTTCAATCCCATTTTGGTCTGATTTTAACGCCATAGTTCTTCATTAGCCTGTCCTCGTGGTTTCCAATTTCAATCCCATTTTGGTCTGATTTTAACGGAGAGCGGAGATGGCAGAAGAGACCACCACCCGGAAGATTTCAATCCCATTTTGGTCTGATTTTAACGATATCGATGAAGAATTCTTGAACTTGATGAGGCAGATTTCAATCCCATTTTGGTCTGATTTTAACAGTTTTCTCACTTCTGGGTGTTTTTCATATTCTCTGCATTTCAATCCCATTTTGGTCTGATTTTAACAATATTTTGATGTGGATTCTCAGAAGCTCTATTATTCTATTTCAATCCCATTTTGGTCTGATTTTAACATCGTCTGCTCCGCCGATACCAGCGAGAAAACAATGATTTCAATCCCATTTTGGTCTGATTTTAACTCTGTAATATTTGACAAGTTCATAGAAAACATCACTATTTCAATCCCATTTTGGTCTGATTTTAACCGAGTTGAAGCCACCATACTGGTTTTTCCTCAGCTATTTCAATCCCATTTTGGTCTGATTTTAACATTTTTTACATTCAATTATTATTTCTCCTATACCTATTTCAATCCCATTTTGGTCTGATTTTAACATTCTTCATCGTATTCTAGGTGTTCTTTTAAGAAAATTTCAATCCCATTTTGGTCTGATTTTAACCCAATCAGATTTTATATACTTCGCATCATCGCCGAGATTTCAATCCCATTTTGGTCTGATTTTAACTATGATATCATCCGGTTTAGCCCCCGCCGGATCGCAGATTTCAATCCCATTTTGGTCTGATTTTAACAAATAGAAAGAATCGACAAAGAATTAAATGATCTAAGATTTCAATCCCATTTTGGTCTGATTTTAACAAAGATCAAATCTATCGGCAATATCTTGAAAACGCTATTTCAATCCCATTTTGGTCTGATTTTAACAATCTGAAATTTAGGTGAAGCATATGATTACAGGTTTTATTTCAATCCCATTTTGGTCTGATTTTAACTTATCATTGACTATTACCAGCTGATAGCCGTTTGCATTTCAATCCCATTTTGGTCTGATTTTAACATTATCAGCTTGTAGAGTTCAGTTTCACTACAAATAAATTTCAATCCCATTTTGGTCTGATTTTAACCTGCAGTGATGCCCGAAACTGATGCAAACGCTTACTATTAATTTCAATCCCATTTTGGTCTGATTTTAACTTTCCAAAAAATGGATGGTGGCTCTGAGAATTTAAATTTCAATCCCATTTTGGTCTGATTTTAACGTAGTATCGGTTTTCGACATAACTCCTATTGTTCAATTTGATTTCAATCCCATTTTGGTCTGATTTTAACTGTAGGACAGGGATTAATTGACGTAAACGGTAACGAAATTTCAATCCCATTTTGGTCTGATTTTAACGGCCTAATAGTCCTAACACCTCGAATTGTTCCGCTATTTCAATCCCATTTTGGTCTGATTTTAACAGAAATAGTCCAGATCATCTACTTTGAAGACTTTTATTTCAATCCCATTTTGGTCTGATTTTAACAAGAAAGATGTAAACCCAGAAAAGTCGCCGAACTATAATTTCAATCCCATTTTGGTCTGATTTTAACACTGTTTCCATGCCAAAACATTATGAACATGCTCTAATTTCAATCCCATTTTGGTCTGATTTTAACTCTAAAGCTCAAAAAACTAATAGAAGAACCAATACTAATTTCAATCCCATTTTGGTCTGATTTTAACTGGATCGGGGGCCGGGCTCCCACGCCTTGGGGGGAATTTCAATCCCATTTTGGTCTGATTTTAACAGGGCGATTTTTTCTTTCTTTTTGTTTTATCTTTTTTCTTGTTGGTTG
>JACIWB010000057.1 GCA_014361245.1 Thermoplasmatales archaeon
AGTAGTCTGATGGCCATGTATTTTGCTACATTTCAATCCCATTTTGGTCTGATTTTAACCATGATAGCAGTTTCAACATCACTAGCAGCTTCCGCATTTCAATCCCATTTTGGTCTGATTTTAACGATGTTCGGTGAACCACCAAGTGGGAGGTAGATGTAATTTCAATCCCATTTTGGTCTGATTTTAACACAATACATCACCGTCTACCACTACCTACTAGGGAATTTCAATCCCATTTTGGTCTGATTTTAACCTTGTGGGTTATTGTTGTCCTAGTCCAGTTTACACATTTCAATCCCATTTTGGTCTGATTTTAACCCAACAGAATCCTTCACCATCCAGGACCTAAGCGATTAATTTCAATCCCATTTTGGTCTGATTTTAACCAGATTCCAAGCGATGGAGTCTAATGTTGAGCTGATTGATATTTCAATCCCATTTTGGTCTGATTTTAACTCAGCTGCTTTTTTCTTCATAGAATTCCATGCGCTCATTTCAATCCCATTTTGGTCTGATTTTAACACGGCTTCCAGAAATTCCCGAAATTTTCCTCTTTATTTCAATCCCATTTTGGTCTGATTTTAACATTTGCTTCTCTAAGCTTCTTAGCAACCTCAGCAACATTTCAATCCCATTTTGGTCTGATTTTAACTTTGATCACATCAAAGCTTAAGAGTTTGCCAATTGTCATTTCAATCCCATTTTGGTCTGATTTTAACCCGCTTATCATCAGCATGCCGCCTCAAAGTATGAGCATTTCAATCCCATTTTGGTCTGATTTTAACCTCGTGATGAGCGGATACAACCTATTCATTAGCAGAATTTCAATCCCATTTTGGTCTGATTTTAACTGAAATGAGGGCAATCTCACACTTGTTGAACAAGATAGATTTCAATCCCATTTTGGTCTGATTTTAACTGAATCGTTGTATGATGGCTTTGTTTGGGTCTTCATATTTCAATCCCATTTTGGTCTGATTTTAACATAATCGTTTGTAAGCCCGTATTTGTTGTGTTATTGAATTTCAATCCCATTTTGGTCTGATTTTAACGCGCATCGCATTCCTGGCCCGTTACGGTGCAATTATTTCAATCCCATTTTGGTCTGATTTTAACATGACCCGAAGTCCATGTCCCAACAAGTTATTCTGTGATTTCAATCCCATTTTGGTCTGATTTTAACAGACTTCTAAGCAAAAGAAAAACTCTTTAAGGTCGTCATTTCAATCCCATTTTGGTCTGATTTTAACAATGAGGGTGTTCCTGATGTCGCTGGTCTCCCTGTCATTTCAATCCCATTTTGGTCTGATTTTAACTCCTCAGTCTTGCGATTGACCTCGGCGGCTCGGACATTTCAATCCCATTTTGGTCTGATTTTAACGTGCTCCCCGATGAAGCACTCGCCGCCAATGTCGTCATTTCAATCCCATTTTGGTCTGATTTTAACGGTAGCTATGCACAATCACTTACACAAAGCAACATACTTATTTCAATCCCATTTTGGTCTGATTTTAACTAAAAAGGGGAAGCATGGCGAGTTTATATATCAAGCGATTTCAATCCCATTTTGGTCTGATTTTAACACTCCTTTAGCCCAAAGCTGGCTTATCCACGCCACAACAATTTCAATCCCATTTTGGTCTGATTTTAACCCTTTTGTGTGCTTGCACAACTCGTATACAAGCCTCATTTCAATCCCATTTTGGTCTGATTTTAACCTTAAAAAAAGAGAAAGTTTGATCATACACTGAATAATTTCAATCCCATTTTGGTCTGATTTTAACTGACAACAAGCATCTCAGAGGCCGGCTCCATTTTAAATTTCAATCCCATTTTGGTCTGATTTTAACTTGTGGAGAAGATAGAAGGTTTTGTTGATCAGATTTATTTCAATCCCATTTTGGTCTGATTTTAACATGAAGTGATATCAGCAGCCTCAAAAGCGAAAAGATTTCAATCCCATTTTGGTCTGATTTTAACAGGGGGGATCTCTAAACGCTTGTACCAGTATGTGAAGGAGATAGCATTTCAATCCCATTTTGGTCTGATTTTAACAGAAGACACATACCCACACCGAAACATCCTTGAACTCATTTCAATCCCATTTTGGTCTGATTTTAACAAAAAGTTATGGTGGGGTTGTCCCCCGAAATAAGTCATTTCAATCCCATTTTGGTCTGATTTTAACACAAATCACGCCTTAAACGGTGCTCTATCAGCTTCAAAATTTCAATCCCATTTTGGTCTGATTTTAACACTATAATCGGAAGGCTGATTAATGATATTATTCCAATTTCAATCCCATTTTGGTCTGATTTTAACTTTTGCAAGATTTTCTAACAATTTGATGCAATCTTGTAATTTCAATCCCATTTTGGTCTGATTTTAACGCATGGACTTTTATGTTTTCTTTTTTTGCTTTTTGAACATTTCAATCCCATTTTGGTCTGATTTTAACTGGGTAATGTCGAGAGCGTAGACAACTTGCATATCAATTTCAATCCCATTTTGGTCTGATTTTAACGCATTTAAGCGACCAATTGTTTGTATAATATAGTATATTTCAATCCCATTTTGGTCTGATTTTAACGTACATATGCATTGTCATTGGTTATGACAGGTTCACATTTCAATCCCATTTTGGTCTGATTTTAACTATATGCTCTATTTGAACATTTAAAAAAACAAAATAATTTCAATCCCATTTTGGTCTGATTTTAACGGACGTTGGTGTTTGTCCGTTCTTTGAGTATCTTTTAATTTCAATCCCATTTTGGTCTGATTTTAACTCAACTATAGCGTCACGTGCAAAGTCTACAACGACATATTTCAATCCCATTTTGGTCTGATTTTAACGACGAGAAAATAGACGAGCTTGTCTATAAGCTTTAATTTCAATCCCATTTTGGTCTGATTTTAACAGTTGATGAAGTCCTCGAGAGCTTGGAGAGGCGAATATTTCAATCCCATTTTGGTCTGATTTTAACTTGAAGCAAGCGAACTAAACCCATACAACCTCTACATTTCAATCCCATTTTGGTCTGATTTTAACATTTTACAGCGCCATAGCCCGTTTCATAGTAATCGTAATTTCAATCCCATTTTGGTCTGATTTTAACCAGTAGGATCTGCAGGTTCACAGGCTTTTAATCTTATATTTCAATCCCATTTTGGTCTGATTTTAACTTTCATAGTAATCGTATGGAATAACAACACGTCTAAATTTCAATCCCATTTTGGTCTGATTTTAACCCATGCATCCAAACTGTCGTTGCGTCTGGGTGCCGATATTTCAATCCCATTTTGGTCTGATTTTAACACGGGGAGGGGTCACGACACCTGAAGACCGAAAACTAATTTCAATCCCATTTTGGTCTGATTTTAACTTGCAAGTGTAAACTGTTCCTTGGAGTTGGAGGATGCATTTCAATCCCATTTTGGTCTGATTTTAACCGCAAGACCATCCCTTCCGTCTTCTGAGATTCGTTATTTCAATCCCATTTTGGTCTGATTTTAACACTTTAACATAGCCTACCCGCCTCCCAATCTTATCGTGATTTCAATCCCATTTTGGTCTGATTTTAACGCCCCGGTGCCATCGCAGTCGCCGAGGGCGTTGCTAATTTCAATCCCATTTTGGTCTGATTTTAACATTCAAATCCTTGCATGCAGCTCGCAGGATCTCGCATTTCAATCCCATTTTGGTCTGATTTTAACCGGGCTAAGGTACTCGCATGTACTGGCCACTTTTTCGAATTTCAATCCCATTTTGGTCTGATTTTAACGGCTCAAAGCATGGGAAGGCCTTGGAGTTGATCGCATTTCAATCCCATTTTGGTCTGATTTTAACAAGATGAGGAGGGGATATAGATGATGTTGAGATGTTTCATTTCAATCCCATTTTGGTCTGATTTTAACAGTAGAGCAGAGAAATATAGGCTTAAGGTTCTTGTGAATTTCAATCCCATTTTGGTCTGATTTTAACCCTGTGGCTTTTGAAGAACATATATAATCTTGATATTTCAATCCCATTTTGGTCTGATTTTAACATCGTCACCTGAAAGTTGCGCGACTTTGATGTTTTTATTTCAATCCCATTTTGGTCTGATTTTAACAGAATGCTGGGTAATACGTGGACATTCGAAAAATCGTATTTCAATCCCATTTTGGTCTGATTTTAACACGCCGTCAACCGTGACCGTTTCGCTGCCGTTGAACACATTTCAATCCCATTTTGGTCTGATTTTAACCACAAGACCCAATGATAACCAATTACCCGATTATCCTATTTCAATCCCATTTTGGTCTGATTTTAACATAGTCTTACATGACAAGGGGGACATGGGGGTACTGATATTTCAATCCCATTTTGGTCTGATTTTAACAAAAGTTATAGGCGATTATAGGTTCTTCCCAGGAAAAATTTCAATCCCATTTTGGTCTGATTTTAACCTTCAACTTCCAAAAAATGACCCTCCCCCTAAAAAGGACATTTCAATCCCATTTTGGTCTGATTTTAACGAGAGTGCTGAGGTCCCAACGGATCCGAGGGTTTTAAATTTCAATCCCATTTTGGTCTGATTTTAACAAGCTGGATGTATGTTTTTTGAGTTGGAAAGTCTACATTTCAATCCCATTTTGGTCTGATTTTAACAGAACCAATTTTATTGTTTTTTGAGTCTTCTGCCGAAATTTCAATCCCATTTTGGTCTGATTTTAACATTCTCTGGTGGTCTTTTCTTGATTTTCTTGATAAATATTTCAATCCCATTTTGGTCTGATTTTAACACAAGTTGTCACTGAATCTATTACCAAACCATCTGATATTTCAATCCCATTTTGGTCTGATTTTAACAAAAATGAACTTGTCACCCGGATCATTGAACGTGTCAATTTCAATCCCATTTTGGTCTGATTTTAACATCTCAACGAGTTTTGAGCGTGGGTCTCTTCTTCAAATTTCAATCCCATTTTGGTCTGATTTTAACGACAATATCACTCTTGCTTCGCAGGACAGAACAACGATTTCAATCCCATTTTGGTC
Source organism: Thermoplasmatales archaeon (assembly GCA_014361245.1). Classification (NCBI taxonomy): domain Archaea; kingdom Methanobacteriati; phylum Thermoplasmatota; class Thermoplasmata; order Thermoplasmatales; species Thermoplasmatales archaeon. The sequence goes on from JACIWB010000057.1 coordinate 5,048, forward strand.
TGATTTTAACCCTCCCAGTAAAACTAAAAAAAGAAAAGTTTGAAAAAATTTCAATCCCATTTTGGTCTGATTTTAACGCTCCGAAGCGATACAAGCTGTGCATTGTGTCCTTGAATTTCAATCCCATTTTGGTCTGATTTTAACACGTTGAGAGAATGCTGTTCTCGTACAATAGCAAAGCCAGAATTTCAATCCCATTTTGGTCTGATTTTAACTGGTTTCCATGGCAATAACAGCGGATGTGCTCTTTGATATTTCAATCCCATTTTGGTCTGATTTTAACCCACATCACCCTCGGATTGGAATACTTGTTCGGTTATTTCAATCCCATTTTGGTCTGATTTTAACTACGTCCGCCAAGTGGTCTACGACGAGGTTCAAGTATTTCAATCCCATTTTGGTCTGATTTTAACATGTTGTGAAAATAAGTGTCAATGATCAGATTTTAAATGATTTCAATCCCATTTTGGTCTGATTTTAACTCTGCGTCACCCATTGAGTCCCAGTCCAAACCTCAGATTTCAATCCCATTTTGGTCTGATTTTAACATGAATGTGGTTGGTCTTGCTCCCTCCAAATCAAAAGATTTCAATCCCATTTTGGTCTGATTTTAACTCACGCCAAGCATTAGCAGCTTAAAGTTGAATTTGACGAATTTCAATCCCATTTTGGTCTGATTTTAACACAAACGTATCCTACACAAACTGTGGGAGCGGATTCATTTCAATCCCATTTTGGTCTGATTTTAACACAAGCTCGGAACAAACAAAGAAAGGATCAGAGACATTTCAATCCCATTTTGGTCTGATTTTAACCAAAACCCGAAGAAGCCTCAGACCCAGATTATACCGTATTTCAATCCCATTTTGGTCTGATTTTAACGGGGTGCATGCTAAGATTGTGTCATTGTCAAAGAAATTTCAATCCCATTTTGGTCTGATTTTAACTTCTCAGGGGCCTTGGGCTGCTTCTCCTCTTTAGCTTATTTCAATCCCATTTTGGTCTGATTTTAACCGTATCGGCGACCAGTTATATTTACTGTTATTTTGTTATTTCAATCCCATTTTGGTCTGATTTTAACTTTTATGTTTTTCATGTCAATGAGAAAAGATTACACATTTCAATCCCATTTTGGTCTGATTTTAACTATAAGTGTTGAATCAACTGTTCTTTTAAATCCGCTATTTCAATCCCATTTTGGTCTGATTTTAACACCAGCCAGGCTCGACACTCAGAAGTGGACGTCTGTATTTCAATCCCATTTTGGTCTGATTTTAACTTGAATTGTTGGTTAGTTCTTGTGCCGATTCAGCAATTTCAATCCCATTTTGGTCTGATTTTAACGGTGTAGGTGTAAACGGGTAATGGTCTGCTCTTGTAATTTCAATCCCATTTTGGTCTGATTTTAACAGGGCGATTTTTTCTTTCTTTTTGTTTTATCTTTTTTCTTGTTGGTTGTATTTAATGGTTTGTGTCGGCGGTCCCTAATAATACAATCCATTTATAAAGATAGACGACTTTGTCAACGGAGTCA
>JACIWB010000058.1 GCA_014361245.1 Thermoplasmatales archaeon
TTGCCATAACTGAAGGAGATGTAAATGATTCCTCTCTTTTTGAAGATTTTATAGAGTATATACCCGCTGGCTCTACAATTTATGGAGATAAAGCATATTTTTCAAGAAAGAATTATAATATTGCTGAAAAGAAGGGAATAATATTTCATTCCCCTCCTAAGAAAAATGCTTTAGCTAAATGTAGGGGAAGTAAAGAATTTGCAGAAGAAGTTAAATTGTATAAGGAGTTAGGATATGAAAAATGGGCAGAAGCTACTGGTTATAAAGAAAGATTTAACAAAGAATATGTTTTTTCGAGATTAAAAACAATATTTGGAAAGCTTAAGAGCAATTACTCTTACAGGAGTTGCTATTACTCTTATGAATATGATTACTTTGTGCAATAAAGTAATTTAAAAAAATAGCTTTAAGAAATAAGTAAAAATGATTAAAGGCAAAAATAGCAGGAATTTATCTTTATTTATTCTACATGCCCTTTTTGGAAGAATAGTTTTAAATACCTGAAATAAAATTTATAATATGAAAAAAATAATTGCTTTGGCAACAGTTATTCTAATTCTTTCCTTGCCTTCATTTGCAGGCGATAGCAAAATAAGAGCCATATGGTATAAAACTTGGGGAGGCACTGAGGACGACTTTGCAACATCCATGGATGTGGTGGATGAATCAATATATGTAGGTGGCTCAAGCAACGGAAAAGCAATATTGCTTAAGTTTGATATTGATGGAAAGTTTATTTGGAATTCTACAATTTCAGATAGCTCTGTTGCAAATGATTTAAAGTTTTATAATGGATGCATTTATTTAGCTGGAGAAATTGGGGAAGAAAATAAAGATGTATTTGTCGCAAAAATAGATGAAAATGGAAACATTTCATGGATAAAGAGATGGGGAGGAAGCAGCAGCGATATAGCATATGGAATAGATGTATATGATAATAAAATTTACATATGTGGAACAACATCAGGATTTGGGGCGATATCAAAAAGAATTTTTATATTGAAGTATGACACGGATGGAAATCTTTCATGGATAAAAACATGGGGTGGAAATAAAGATGAGGAAGCTTATGATATTTATGTGGCTGATGGTATATATATAACTGGATATACAACCACTTATTCCGTTGGTGGAAAGGATGTTATTCTTATGAAATTTGATATGGATGGAAATTTAGTTTTTTTCAAAACATGGGGTGGAAGTGAGGATGATTTTGGCAATTCAATAGATATATCTGATGGAATATACATATCTGGCTATACATCTTCCTATTTTCCAAATTCTTTTGTAATAAAATATAGTATGGATGGAGAACTAATTTTTGATAGGAGATGGGGGGAAGAAAATGACAGCTCATTTTCAGTGAAAGTTTATGGTGATTCATTTTATTCTGGAGGAATAAGCAAAGGAGACCTCTCTTTGGTTAAATATAAAAATGATAATTTTGCGTGGCTAAAAATATGGGGTGGAAAAAAAGAAGATTGCCTGAAAGCCATTGATATTGAGAATGAAAGGATATATATTGCTGGTTATACAGAAAGTTATGGAGAGGGAGGAAAGGATGTTTTAATTTTAAAATGCAATCTTGAAGGGAAAAAATCAATTGAAGTAATTGTTTTTTCTGATAAAATAAATATTTTTGGAAGAGAAATAATTCCTATTTCCTGCAGGGATTTCCAATCTGCTCTTTTGGATAGCCCTTAGGCAATGATTTGCTCCATAATTTTACATTTTCCATGCTTTCCTCTATTTTTTCTTTTTCACCAGCAACAACATTTTTTAAATTTACTCCATCTTTTATTATGCAGTTTTTTGCAATTATGGAATTTTCAATTTCAACATTTTTTCCTATTACACAATTATCGTAAATTATACTTCCATTAACAATCGAGTTTTTTCCTATTGAGCAATTATCTCCAATCGTGGAATATTTAACAAGTCCCTCTATATTGCAGTTATTCCCGCATAAATAATTTAAACTTTTTTTCCTGAGCAAAAATTTTGTTGCCCCCAAATAACTTTCCTTTTTTCCAACATCCATCCAGTATCCATGGAAAAGATAGCCATAAAATCTTCCTCCTTCTTCTATAACTCTTGGAAATATTTCCTTCTCCATAGATACAAATTTACCCTTTTCAATATAGTCAAGAACTTCATAATTCATGCAGTATGTGCCCGCATTTATGAGCTGGGAAGGCGCCTCCTCGCGGGCTGGCTTCTCGATGAATTTTTTGATTTTTCCATCTGATGAAATATCCACAACTCCAAATTCTTCAACATTTTCCACTTTCCAGAGGGAGATGGTTATAAATGATTTTTTCTTTTCGTGATAGCTGATGAATTTTCTTATGTTAAGTGAAGAAATTATGTCACTATTTATTACAAGAAATGTTCCATCGATGAATTTTTCAGCATTTTTCACTGCCCCTCCTGTTCCAAGTGGTTTATTTTCCCTGTTCAAAATTGCATTTACTCCCCTTTCTTCAAGATATTTTTTTATTTTATTGTTTTTATAGTTTGATGCAATAATAATTTCGCTTTCCTTAGGCAATGAATTTATTATATAATCAATCAATGGCTTATTCAGTAATGGCAGAAGCGGTTTTGGTGTGGTATAAGTTAATGGAGCAAGTCTTGTTCCATATCCTCCCGCTAATATTATTGCTTGCATAAAAAAATAAAGTAAATAATATTTATAATTATTTCATTTACAGGTGTGATTGATATAGAAGAATTAAGCAAAAGGCATTTAATACCAATTTCGCTGATTATAGTTTCAATGCTTACATTTTTTTATCTTCTCTCTTTCAATAAAATTTTTATTCTTCTTATTGCCATATATGCCTTTTCCGTATCAATTCTATTAACTTTTATATTTACAGGAAGGATGTTTATAAATTATTTAAAGTTTAGGAGATTTTTTAAGAGATTGAAGAAGGAAATTGAGAAGTTTAAGGAATAATTTTTTTGAATGAGGTGTTATATTAGCATTATTTAAATTCATCTATTGCTTTGAAAAAATTTTTTTTCATTGCTCTGAAAATTTATTTTTTGAACCTTTCTTAATTCTACAATTTCCATTTTTAACAATTTCAAATTTTTTATAATATTACTTTGGTTCTTCCCCTTTTAGTATAAACATACCAAATGAGGGAAACAAACCATTTTTAAGATGCATTATTTTGGATTATCAAAATTTCAAGTGGGAAATATTAAAAGGAAAAACCTATAAAGATGAAGGACCATATTATAAAAACTCCCTCCTTTTTGATATCATCAAATTTCTTTGTCGCTTTTTTTATTTTAAATTATAAAGAGCCACAGACCGGATATAACTTGAGCATGTTTATCTTTGAAATTTTACAAGGTAAAATGATAAAACATTTCCAAAAATTTTTTAATTGATATGCTATAAGGATGTGCTTGAAAAAATTATTTCATTTATAATATTTCCTGCAATACCTTTGCTTTTGCTAACTTTTCTTTTTTTCAGATATCAAAAAACTTTTGAAAAAATGCATCTTGGAAAAAAGGAATTTGTCCTCCTTGTAATTGGCTCAGCATCAACAATGATTATTGACTTGCCGGTTTTCATCTACAAAGATTACTTTCTCGCATTGAATATAGGGGGTGGGCTTATTCCCATAATATTATCCCTGCATTTCATTAATAAAAAAAGAATATCCTTTTCAAAATTAATTTTAGGAATTTTAATTATTTCAATTTTAACATACATGGTGACAGAAGTAAAAGAGGAAGGGGTTGTCTCCTATTTTCCCTATTATCTGCTGCCCTCATTAACAGCTTCTCTGATTTCCTTTCTCCTTTACTTCAGGCAAGAGATTTCTGCAATATATGCATATACAATCTCAACTTTTGGAGTTATAATAGGTGGCGACTTCGCCCGCCTGCCCCAGCTTTTTTTACATCCATTTTCCGGCTCGATGGGGGGAGCGGGCATTTATGATATGATATATATTGCCTCGATGCTTTCTTTTTTTATTTCATTTTCATTCATAATTAAGGAGAGGGGAAGGGCTGAGAGGAAATTTTTTGGAGAAAATTTAAATTATGCGGGGGTTGATGAAAGGATAATTTCATATCTAATTGATTTTTCAATTATATGCGGTTTTTCATTTTTTATTTCTCTTGGCTATTCAAATTTTATTTTATCTTTTATCAGATTTTTTTTGATTATTCATACAATTTATTTCCTCTTTTTTGAATTTTTATTTGGCTCAACGGTCGGAAAGGCGATAATGGATATCGAAGTTGTGGATGAAGAAATGGGAAGAAATTTTATGAGTATATTTACAAGAAACATAATTCGCTACTTTGAACTTATTGTTGGTTTTTATATATTGAGCATAATTTCAATTTGTTCGAGCAGGAGAAGACAGAGGATAGGAGATGTTATTGCAGATACATTTGTTATAAAGGTGAAAAATGATTGAGATAATTGCAGAAGCAATCTGGCTTATACTACCCGCCTATATTGCAAATTCATCAGCAGTTCTAATTGGGGGTGGAAAGCCAATTGATTTTGGAAAAAAATGGAAGGGGAAGCCAATTTTGGGAGAGGGAAAAACATGGCGCGGGCTTGCTGGAGGAATAATTTGCGGTTTTATTTCAGGAATTATTCTGAATAAAATATGGAATCTTTTTGGCTATGGCTTCTCTTCTTTTTTAATAATTTTATCTCTTTCATTTGGAGCACTTCTTGGAGATATTGCAAAAAGCTTTTTAAAAAGGAGGCTCAATATTGCTAGGGGAAAGCCCCTTCCACTTCTTGACCAAATTGATTTCCTCTTAGGAGCATTCTTTCTTGCTTTTATTGTAGATAAAGAATGGTTTTTATCTTCATTTACCATCTATCATATTTTATTTCTTTTAATTTTAACACCAATTTTACATTTAGTAACAAATATAATCGCATACTTATTAGGTTTAAAGAATGTCCCATGGTGATAAAATGGAGATGAATGAAGGATTGAAAAAATGGATGGAAGAACATGGAATAGATATCGAAAAAATTAATAAGCAAGAAGAAAAAATAGAGGGGAAATGCATGATATGCTTTTCAAAAGATGCGGTATATAAATGCATAAATTGCGGAAAATTTGTCTGCTCATCTTGCTTCTGGAAAATGCTTGGAATATGCAAGGATTGCGTAACCGAAGAAATGATGAAAAAATGGAAGGAAGAACAAATGTTATAAGTTTATTTGATCCCTGGAAAAGCAAATTATGCACATGCCCAAAAAAATATTCATTCAATCCCTATACAGGATGCTCTCATGCATGCATTTATTGCTATATTTCTTCCTATATAAGAGATCCATTTAAAGCAAGATTGAAAAAGCATATTCTAAGGAATTTAATAAAAGAAGTTGAAAAAGTTGATACATATATAAGCATGGCAAATAGCGGGGATGCATATACACCAGAGGAAAAGAAAAATATGGTGACAAGAAAATGCCTGGAAATATTCAAGGAAAAAAATTTGCCAGTGCTCATAATCACAAAATCAGATATGGTAAAGAGAGATGTTGATTTACTCAAGCAAATGAAGGCAAGCGTTAGCATAACAATAACAACCCTCAGCAAAAGCAAAGCAAGGAATGCGGAGCCAAATGCACCGCCGCCAGATAAAAGAATAGAAGCTCTTTCAATTCTTGCGGAGGAGGGAATTCCCTGCTCAGTTAGAATTGATCCAATAATACCTGATTTTAATGATGATGAAATTGAGGAAATTGTTTCAAATGTTTCTCCTTTTGTAAAACATATAGTTGCTTCCACATTAAAGCCAAGAAGGGATGCTTTTGAAAGATTAAAAAGAATAATTGATATAGAAAAATATGAATGGCATAGAATTGGCAATTCTTTTTATCTTCCGCAAGAGCTAAGAAATTTTTATCTCGAGCGAGTTGAAAAAGCATGCAGGAAGAAAAATTTATCTTTTGGGGCATGCAGAGAGGGCTATAAATTCTATGGAAAAACATGTGACAGCGGGCATTTAATTTTTTAGAATTTTTTCATTTCGTGCTTGTAGAATAAATAGCTGGAATTTGTGAATATTCCTATTTTTTAAATTCTGTCATTTCTGCTGTGTTGCACAACTAGTGGAAGCCATACTTCCACTAAATTTTGAAAAAAACTGGGCTTTTTACAAATTGATGAGCATGGTATAGAACACAAATTTCACTCCTGAGAAAAATGTTTCTTTAGCCTTTTGCTTTTGTGGA
>JACIWB010000059.1 GCA_014361245.1 Thermoplasmatales archaeon
GAGTCCATCTCCGGGCTCCCTCTCTCAAGGCCCGTACCCGTCGTAGGCTAGTGAGGCAGTTACCCTCACTACTACCTGATAGGCCGCAGACTCATCCTCGGGCTCCTTTCGGAATTTCAACCATGGAGCATTCCAGCATCCATGGTTTATGGGGGTTTATTCCCAGTTTCCCGGGGTTATCCCCCTCCCGAGGGCAGATTATCCACGTGTTACTGAGCAGTCCGCCAGTGGCAGAGCCACTTGGACTCGCATGGCTTAGCCGGACTCCGATAGCAGTGGCCTCCGGCAGGATCAACCGGTGTTGGCAAGGCTTTTTCTATCGAGCTTTGCTTTGGCTAATGTTTCTATGTATCAGATTCAAGATAACCTACCCTACTACGGGTAGTTTTCTTGAATCCTCATCAATTTAGACCCAAACGGAATCAACCCCTTCACAAATCAGGGGTCTGGCCGGGTGTTCGGGTCTCTAACCAATAATAGAAAAGGTATTTATAAAAATTTTGGTCAAGAATTCAGGAAAGGGAAGTTGAGCCAACAAGAATTTTAAGAAGTTAAATAAAGGATTGCACAGGCTTTTTTGAAAATTTGCTATATTTTAAAAAATAGTAGAGAAGATATCCCTATTCAATACAAGAAATAAGAATAAAACAATTCTCATCTTTTTCCTTAATCTTTCACAGCCATTTTCTAGATATCTATTTCTAATTGAGTATAATAAGAGAAGCCAGCAATTTCTCGTCTCTGTATGATAAACCTGAATTAAAATCTATTTAATTTCCTTAACGATATTCTTCTCCTGAGCTTTTTATAAAAATTTTACTTTAGGAAATACTGCGAATTCAAAAGGTATAGATATCATATAAAACCTATCTTTTGATGTTGTTTTTTCAATTTCATATAGCTATGTCATAAGAAAAAAATAAATCTTTGAAAATATTTCCTACTATGAATTTAAAAGTTTTTCTGGCTATTTCAATAATTCTTCTTCCTTCTATTTTGCCTGCGGAAGCAGATGAAATATATGAGAAAATAAATGAGGAGATGCTTGAATATTATCTTAAAAAAATTTGTGAATTTGGGGTTCGCTATACTGGAAGAAGTGCATGTGCTGATGCGGAGGAATGGGTTTATAATGAATTTTTATCAATGGGGCTTGAGGTGGAGAAATTTAAATGGGAAATGGGAGGATTTGAAGATAATAATGTAATTGCCACCCTCCGCGGCGATGAATATTCAGTAATCATAGGGGCGCATATTGATACCACCGAAACCTCGCCCGGCGCCGATGACGATGGCTCAGGCGTTGCTGGGGTGCTGGCGATTGCAAGGGTTATGAGCAACCATAGATTTATGCACACAATTCATTTTGTTGTTTATAGTGGGGAAGAAGTGGGGGCGTATGGAAGCTATCTGCATGCGAAATATTCATATGAGAAGGGAGAGAAAATAATAGCTGTAATCAATGTTGATATGATAGGTTATGCAAACACAAGCAAGGGTGGAAATTATATAAGATGTTTTACTCCAGAAAGGGGGAGATGGATTGCGGATTTGGCTAGTGATGTTGCCGAAAATTATGAGAAAATAGGGATAGGGGTTGAAATTGTTCCAAATTATCCTGGTGCGGATCATCAGGCATATGTAGATTATGGTTATGATGGCGTTTTCTTTGCTCATTATGATGGTTATCCATACGGGCACTCGCCTGAGGATAGTATAGATAAAATAAATTTTACATATCTGACAAAGGCAACAAAATTTTTGGCATGCCTTTTGGAAGAAGTTGCGAGCAAGAAAATCAGCAATTATGTTTCGATAAGGGAACCGAGGGAGGGATATTTTTATGTTTTTGGAAGAGCACTTTTTCCAGTAATGGCTAAAAACTGGTTTTCGAGGGCGAGAGGACTAACAATTGCAATAGGAAGAGTAAATATAGTTGCTGAAACAGATGGAAATGTTGAAAAAGTAATATTTGCTGTTGATGAAAGGATGTGGTACTGGGATTATTCTCCTCCTTATGAATGGAAATTAAATGTTCTTTTAGTCGGAAAACATGAAATAGAAGTATATGCTTATGGTGAAGAAATTTCAAGAGATGAAATGGATATAATCATATTTTCTCCCTATATAAGGTGATAGAATTAGAGTTTATAGGCTTATATTTATGTTTGCGAAATGTAATCCAAGGACTTCTACCCTGGATATTTGATGCAAACGCTACAGAATGCACAATCATTCAACTAAAGTAATTCTCACAATTTGAAGGATAATGAAAGAAAATAAGTAAAAAGAAATAAAGTTAAATAGGCAAAAAATCCGCAATCAAATAGCATTTTTCCAAAAAATTTTTATTCTATAAATCACTTATCAGCAATGGATGAGCTTAGAAAAGTTCTTGATTATATACCCTGTTCAGTATGCGAAAAGGAGATTAGCAAGGAGGAAAGAAAATATTTATGCACAGTTTGCTCTCGCTTAAATAGAGTTGTGTCTGTTGAGAAAATATCCCCTGCATGGAAAGTTGAGAAAAATAAGATTGTTCCATTGTATGGAAGCTCAAAAGAATTTAAGCCAAAAATAAGAGTAATTGAAAAAGAAATTATTCCAAATGAAGAATATGAAATTCTTGAAGTGGAGGAGCCATTTAGATATGGAGAATATACCCTATATACCAAATCGGTAAAACTAAGAGGGGGAGAAAGGAAAATATATTTTTTCAGCAAGAAAAAGGAGGAGTACGCAAAACCATCTCCACTGCCTGATGGTTATAAAGTGAAAATAAATAAAAAAGGTCTTCCATTTCTTAAAAAACAATAATGTTTGAATTCAATCTGCCAAAGGAAAAGATAGCGCAGTTTCCGAAATTACCAAGAGATGAATGCAGGCTTTTAGTTGTTAAAAAAGATAAAATAGAACACAGAATTTTTAAGGATATAGTTAATTATATAGAAAAAGGAGATGTAATTGTTTTAAATGATTCAAGAGTTATAAGGGCAAAATTGCAGGGGAAAAAAGAAAGCGGAGGTAAGCTTGAAATTCTTGTTGTTAAAAAAGTTCCGCAAGGTTATGAATGCCTTGTAAAGGGAAGAGTTTCTGAAGGAAAAAAAATTTACATCAATGGAAGGGAATGCAAGGTGATTGAAAAAAGGAATGGAAGATGTGTAATTGATTTAAAAATGAGTATTGAAGAAATAAACAGAATTGGAAAAACTCCACTGCCTCCATATATAAAAAGCAAGGTTGATGAAAATCTATACCAAACAGTGTTTGCAAAAGAAGATGGCTCAATAGCTGCGCCAACCGCAGGCCTGCATTTCACCAAAGAGCTGATTAAAAAAATTGAGGAAAAAGGAGCAAGAATTTGCTATATCACGCTTCATTCGAGCATTTCAACTTTCATGAATGTGGTTGAGGAAGAATACTATTCAGTAAGCAGTCAATCAGCCGAAATTATAAATAATGCTTCTCGTGTTTTTGCAGTTGGAACAACAACAATGAAAGCACTTGAAAGCTCATCAAAAAATGGGGTTGTTTATCCATCTTCTGGCTGGAGCAATTTAATAATAGAAGATGGTTATGTATTCCGCTCGCCGGTTCGCTATTTTATAACAAATTTTCATATGCCCAATTCTCCACCCCTCAAGCTAACATCTGCTTTTTGCGGAAAGGAAAGATTGAAGAAAGCATATGAAGAAGCGCTATTACTTGATTATCGTTTCTTAAGCTTTGGAGATGCGATGTTAATATGTTCAGAATAGTTGAAGAAAGCGGAAATGCAAGAAATGGCTTAATAAAAGTTGGAAACAATACTTTGAAAACGCCCGCCTTCCTGCCTGTTGCAACGAAAGGGGCGATAAAAACTTTGACACCAGAGGAAGCAAAAAAAGCGGGATGTAAGGCAATAATTGTTAATTCTCTTCATATCTACAGAAGAGCTTTTGAAACAGTTTGCAGGCAGGGAATTCATTCATTTATGGGATGGAAAGGAATAATATTTACTGATAGCGGGGGTTTTCAATCAATTAAAAAGTTTCCCGCCCGTGCGATAGATGAAGGAATAATTTTCAGTATGCCAGATGGCTCAAAGGAAATTTTCACGCCGGAGAAATGCATAGATGTGCAGAGAAAAATTGGAAGTGATTTTATTTTTATGCTCGATGACTGCCCTTCATATCCATATAGCAGGAAGAGGGTTGAAAAATCTGTTGAAAGAACAATTTCATGGGCTAAGAGAAGCACTGGTGAAAATGTTTTTTCAATTGTTCAGGGAGGAATATACGATGATTTAAGGGAGAGATGTGCAAAAGAGCTTGCAAAAATGAGTTTTTATGGTTATGCCATAGGTGGGCTTTGCATAGGTGAGGAAAAAAAGGATATGATAAGAACAGTTGAGGTTACAACCCGTTTTCTTCCATATGATAAACCACGCCATTTAATGGGGGTGGGTTCAACTGAGGAGATAGAAATATGTGTTAGATATGGAATAGATATATTTGATAGTGCTTTCCCAACAAGAAATGCAAGGCATGGAACAATTTTTACAAGCAAAGGAAAAATAGGCCTTGGAAAGAAAAAAATTAAAGGTGATGCAATTGATGAAGATTGCAACTGTTATACATGCAGCAATTTCTCTCTTGATTATCTTAACTATTTATTTATGGAGAATGAAATGCTTGCTCAAAGACTTGCAACCATCCATAATATATATTTTATGAACAGATTCATGGAAAATTTAAGAGAAAAAATAAAAGAGGGAAAGATTTAATTATAGCTTGTATACAATATCTCCTTCTCTAACTCTGTCAATAACTTTTATTCCTATATCATCGCCTGGTTTCGCCTCGCTTATTTTTTGCCTGTTTATCTCCATTGATTCAACAATCTGCTCAAAATCTGTTGTTTGACCTTTTATTTTTATTCTATCTCCTACTTTTAAACTCCCACTCTTTATCTTTATCGCTGCAACTCCTATCTTAGAAAAGAAGTGCTCAACAACACCAATTTCTTCCATGAATTGAAATAAATAAAGGTTAAAAAACTTTTTCAATTTCTAAAGAAAAATCCTTGCTTCTTACAGAATGAGTTATGCAGCCGAGAGAAATTATATCTGCAAATGAATAATTTACAATATTTTCAGGATTTATACCTCCAGATACCTCTACCTTTGTTTCAGGATTTATTTCTTTAATCTTTTTCATCGCAATTTTTCCCTTAACTGGAGGCATATTATCAAGCATTATTATATCTACTCCTTCTTCAGCTGCAATTATTGCCTCATCCACATTACTTACTTCCACCTCTACTTTCATCCCGCTTTTCTTCGCTTTTTTAACCGCTTCCCTTAAAGGAATGCAGGCAAGATGATTGTCCTTTATAAGAATTCCATCATAAAGTCCCATCCTGTGGGGCTCGCCCCCGCCTATCTTGACCGCCTTCTTTTCATATTTCCTGAAGCCCGGCGTTGTTTTTCTTGTTGCAGAAATTATTACTTTTGGATTTTTCTTCCTGCACATCTCTACAAGTTCTCTTGTAATTGTTGCAATTCCACTCATCCTGCATATGAAATTTAAAGCAAGCCTCTCGCCCGCAAGAATATTTTTTATCTTTCCCTTTATTTCAATTATTTTTTCATTGCATCTTACATTTTCACCATCTTCCTTTAAAGCTTTTGCATCGCAATTTAGTCTTTTGAAAACTTCAATTGCTTCTTCAATTCCAGCAACAACACATTTTTCATTTGCCTTTATATATGCTGTTCCTTCTTCGTCCTTGAGCAGTATGTTTGATGTTATATCTCCCTCTTCGCCCAAATCTTCCTTCAGGAATATGTCTATATCATCCACACTGCTAATAGAAAGGATATTTATAAATTTCTTTCCTCCAGATTTCCCGAAAATTTCGTGATATTTATAAACATGTTTTCATTTTCCATTTAAGGGGATGGAAAATGAAATGCCCATATTGGGGATGTGAAGATGTTGTAAAGGCGGGTAAAAGATACAATAAGCATGTTGTAAAGCAGATTTATAAATGCAATGGATGCAAAAGAAGGTTTGTTGAAAGAGATGGATTTGAAAAAATGATGTACCCAAAAGAAATAATTTTGAAAGTTCTCCATTTATATGCAGAAGGATTATCTCTGTCCAAAATAAGGGATTATATATGGCAACATGAAGG
>JACIWB010000060.1 GCA_014361245.1 Thermoplasmatales archaeon
CTGAAAAGATAGAACATTTTGATAACTATTTTCCAAGCAAGAGATGGAAAATAAAACATGTGAAGCTCTGGTTTTCCATTTATGTTTTCTATTATAATTTGATAGAGCCATCAGAGTTTATCCAATAACTACAGTTTTTTATTGTAGAGTGGTAAAAATGGATAATGAATATGAAAGATTTATAGTAGCATTGCAGGAGGTAATGCAATGCTAAAGTTACAGCGCCGAAATTCCTCCAATAAATTTATATGGTTAATTTTATTAAAAATGGAGATGGAATTTATAAAAATTAAAAATATTAAGCCAAATAGAATTATTGCAAGAGAGTATCAAATTAACATTTTCAATTCTGTAATAAATAAAAACTCTCTTGTGGTTTTACCAACAGGTTTAGGAAAAACAATTATAGCTATAATGCTCATCGCAAAAAAAGTTGAGAAAGGAAAAGTTTTATTTCTTGCCCCCACAAAACCATTGTGTGAGCAACATTACAGCAATTTAAATGAATTAATTGAAGGAAAAAAGATTTTTCTTATAACCGGTGAAAAAACAAAAAAGGATAAAAGAATTGAAATTTACATTGAAGGAGATATAATTGTTGCAACACCCCAGACAATAAAAAATGATATTGAATTAATTGATTTCAAAAAATTCAGTTTGACTGTTTTTGATGAAGCACATCGGGCAGTTGGAAATTATGCATATGTTGAAATAGGCAAGAAATGCATTGAAAATAATGTTCAAGTTCTTGCTTTAACTGCATCGCCTGGAAGCAATATTAAAAGACTGATGGAGGTAATAAAAAATCTTGGAATAGAGAATATAGAGGCAAGAACAGATGAGGATGAGGATGTTAAGCCATATGTTGGTGAAAGGAATATAAAATGGAAAATAGTTGAGATGCCAGAAGAAACAAAGGGAATTGTTAGAGATATAGATGATATGATAAATGATTTTTTTGTTGAAATGAATAAATATATAAAAATATCTTTTTCTCCAAAAAAGGTTACAAAAAAAATGCTTCTTAGTCTGCAAAATAGCCTGCAAAAAAGAATAAGTGGAGGAGGAAGCATATACAATGCAATAACAACAATAGCAACCATACTTAAGCTATATCATCTTAAGGAAATGCTTACAAGTCAGGGTATTGATTCAGCAAAAAATTATGTAAGAAAAATAGAGAAGGATTTTTCAAGATCAGGGAAGAAAATAAGGATGAATCAAAAATATATAAAGATAAGGAAGAAAATAATCAATGCGGTTGAAAATCCAAAACTTGAAATAACAAGAAGAATTGTAGAAAACCATCTTGCAAAAAATAGGAATGCACGCATAATAATATTTGCTGAATATCGCGATACAATAGAAACAATAATATCATATCTAAAAAAATATGGAATAGATTCTTTAAAGTTTATAGGTCAGGCAAAAAGCGAGGGAAATGGAATGAGCCAGGAAGAGCAAAAAGAAGTTATAAGTAAATTCAGAAAAGGCGAGTGCAACATTCTCGTCTCAACAAGTATAGGAGAGGAAGGCATAGATATTCCATCAACAAGCCTTGTAATTTTTTATGAGCCCGTGGCGAGCGCAATAAGGCACATCCAGCGGAGGGGGAGGACAGCTAGGGGCGGCATGCCGGGGGAAGTTGTAATAATTATAATGAAGGGTTCAAGAGATGAGGCATATTACTGGAGCAGTAAAAGAAAGGAAGAAAAGATGATGATGCAGATTAAAAGATTAGGGAATTTAATAAAGAAGAGAGAGATGGTGGGGCAGACAAAAATTGATTGGTTCCAATAAAAATTTAATATCTGAAATATATAATTTTATGAAAAAATATGCTTTGTTGATTGTATTTATTCTTCTGCTACCTGATGCAATTCCAGATGATTTCATCGTTGATGGAGGAAGCATACAGAGTGCAATAAATTCCGCAAAAGAGGGAGATACGATATTTATAAAAGAAGGAGTATATAGGGAAAATATAGTTGTTGATAAAAGTTTAAAAATTTATGGAATTGGTAGAGTGGTTATAGATGGATGCGGTAAAACTGCTATAAAAATAAAGGGAGATTTTGTAAGTATATCAAATATTGAATTTTTCAATTCAAGCGATGCAATAATTTTATTTGAAGGAGAGAATTGCTCAATTGAAAAATCAAAAATTTATAGAGGGAGATATGGAATAGTTGGGAATGCAACTTATATAAAAGATTGTGTAGTTTTTGAATGCGGCGGGGGCATTTCAGCAAACAACAGCTTTCTGGAAAATTGTGAGATATATAAATGCGGGATAGGTGTGGAGCTAATTCAAAAAAATAAAGTTTTAAACTGCAAGATTTATACTTGCGGGATCGGGGTATATGGAGAACAATCTTCAGAAAATATAATTGAAAAATGCAGTGTGTATAAATGCAACAATAATCAGGGAGAAATATTTTTTATAAATTCAATTTCAAATACAATAAAAGATTGTAATATAAGTTATGGAAGTTTTGGAATAAAAATTGTTTGCTCAAAAGAAATTGAAATAAAAGATTGCAGAATAATTGACAGCAGATATGGTTTAAAGCTCGAAGAATCTGAGGGTATAAAAGTGAATAAATGCCTTATAAAAAGCTGCAGATTTGGAGTATCGCTTGAAAAAAGCAGGAATATTTCAATAAATTACAATGACATAATTGAAAGTGAGATGTATTCAATAGAATCTTCCTATTCTTTCTGTGATGCAAGGAGAAATTACTGGGGAAAAATTTTTCCAAATAATTTTCATAGAAAATTAAGCATGATAAAATGCATTCCATGGCTTCTTGAGCCAATATATAAAGAGAACTTTTCCATGGAAATTTATAGAAGGGATGAAAAAAGAATTGATGAAATGAATAAAAAAATAGATTTTTTAAAAATTGAAACAGATGATTTTGACCCTCTGGTGGATATAAATGTGGGGGTGAAAATAGAAAGAATAAGGTTTCCAAAAAAAGAGAAATTTGAAATTTTAATAGATGGGAATAGAAATAGCAGTATATTTTATGGAGATGAAAATCCAGAAGTTATATTCTGGCAGAATGTCGACGATAAAAAGCAGTTTGTTGAAATTTCATTTATTTCAGATTTTAAAAGATTTAATATTTTTTATGATTTAGCAACTGGAAGCTGGTTTGGAGACGATTTTATCGGAGATGGGGATGGCTACGGGCATATAAGATTTTCAAATTATGAAATATGGTTTGATGTAACATATAATGATTATGATAATGATAGACTAACCTACTGGGAAGAAATAAATATCTATCATACAAATCCTTATGAAAGTGATTATGGAATTGATTATGATAATGATGGAGTTTCTATTGAATGGGAAGATAAATATGGCTATAGCCCTTTTTCAGCGGAAAATCATTCATTGCTTGACCCAGATAATGATGGGTTGAGCAATCTGGAGGAGTATTACATGAGATATAATTTATCTAATCCTTTTGCAAAAGATATTTTTATTGAAATAGATTATATGCCTCAATATAGAATATACAATGAAAGCATCCAGATGCTTTATGATGCTTTTTCAAAACATAACATAGCGCTCCATATTGAAGTTGATGATGAACTTCCATATTTTGAGAGGATATATTATAAGGAGGCAAGGGATTTTTACTGGAATTATTTTTTAAATTATGATGTAAATAATCCAAAACATGGAATATACCATTATATAATCCTTGTTGCATATGGTCCAGGGGCAAGAGGGGGAAACGCTTTTGTTGGTTTTGATAATTGTGATTCTATTTTACTTGCATGCCGGTATATAAATGATTGGAGGGTTGGAGAAAAGAGAAAGATAGCATATGCAAGCCTTCTAATGCATGAGTTGGGACATAATCTCGGGTTATTTGAAGATGATTTTGGAGGAATAGATAATGAAAGTTGCAACGCCCCCTGGCTGGCGGGCTACTGGAAATATGCAAATTATAAAAGTTGCCTAAATTACAGATATTCTTTTGAATTGATTGATTATTCGGATGGAGGAAATGGAATAAATGATTTCAACGACTGGGATAAAATAGATTTGTCGTTCTTTAAAAATTCTTACTATTATGAATAAGATAGAATGGCCCAAAAATCACATATATAATTGTTGAAAAAAGGAGAAGATAGATAAACTCTCTTAAACCAGTCATTGCAAGAAATATTATTATTACTGCAAAAATTGAGTTATATCTTTCAATTCTTGGATAGGGAATGCTTAAAACCATTAGGAAAGATAGTATTAAAAATGCTGTATATAAAAGAAATAATGGAAGATTTAAATAGGAAATGCAGAGCAATATTATCGCGCTGGCAGGTGTTGTGAGACCATTGAAAAAATTTTTTTCACCTATATGATATGAAATGAGATGGAGAATGCCAAAAATTAAAAAAATTGAGGAGAGAGAAAGAAAAATGGGATTAATTATTTTTATTTCGTATTTTAAAAAGGCAAAAATGCATGGAGAAACACAAAATGAAACAGTATCGGAAAATTCATCCATATATTTTCCAACAAAACTCCCAAATTTTCTTGCAACAATTCCATCCAAGCCATCGGCGAGAACCGATATTAAAATAAGAATAAAGGCAGTATAAAAACTCCCTTTAATTGAATAAAATATCGAAATTAAACCACTTATACCATTTATTATAGTGAATGAATCAGCAAATGATATTTTCCACATTATGCTATTTTTCAACATAAAAATGCCGCGGGAGGGGGTCGAACCCTCGACCTTGCGGTCTTCAGCCGCACGCTCTCCCAGCTGAGCTACCGCGGCTTTTTATGATTTCATCGAGCTTTGCCAATCTCTCGAGCGTTCTATTCAATATATTCTGGAAATGGTTTATAAATTCTTCTGTCTTATCTGTTGATGTTGCCCCGCTTGTTGTAGCCTTTATTAACCCGTTTTTTTCAAGAATTCTTAAAGAGTATCTTACTTTATGCGTTGGCAAACCTGTAAGGCTCGATATTTTTATTATCCCAACTGGTCCCTCATTTTTTACTATCAGTAGAACTTTCAGATGTCTTTCAACAACATCTATATTCTCCTGCAATTTTTCAACAAAGTTTTTTTCTTCCACGAACATAATAAAAAATTAATTAAAAATATTATGCTTTTTTAATTTCTATTTTGCAGGGCGTGGGAATTTTTGCATTTGCTCTTTTAAGAGCTTCTTTTGCCCCTTCTATATGTTCAGGATTTGTCCATATTGAAATTATTTTCTGCCCTTCCTTAACCTGAGCTGCGGTTCCAACAGGCTTGCCATATGATTTCCTCATTCCCTGCGAAACCCTGTCGGCGCCCGCACCTGTTGCCTGCTTGTTTTCCCTTACTACTACATGAGGATAAACCCTTACTTTCATGCGGTAATTTGATTTGCCAGCCGCCTGCATTATGTATCTGTTGGCTGCTATACGCGCTGCTTCAAGAGCTCTGTGCAAAATGTTGCATTTTTCTTTTGCTATAAGGGATATTTCTACAGGAAACTCCTGGCTGAGATTTCCCAAATCAAACTGCGTTATTCTTGGAGCAGGCACACCACCTATATACTCCTTTCTCGTAGTAACCCTGCCTCTTATGTCACGATACATTCTTGCGGGCTTTCTTGCCATGAAGTTATAGAAGGCATATATTTATGATTTTCTGCTTTTGCTATGGCTTTGTTTTAATAATTTTTCTTTTAAATGTTGTGTTGCACAACTAGTGGAAGCCATACTTCCACTAAATTTTGAAAAAAACTGGGCTTTTTACAAATTGATGAGCATGGCATAGAACACAAATTTCAATTCGAGAAAAATGTTTCTTTAGCCTTTTGCTTTTGTGAAGCATTTTCTCTTGTTTTGATGATTGGCTCTATTCCCTGCTTTTTTAGATAACTAAAATTCTTTCTGCTATCATAGGATTCATTTCCGTCATCCTCTCTATTTTTTTATTGCCAATGGTTCTC
>JACIWB010000061.1 GCA_014361245.1 Thermoplasmatales archaeon
GGAGAAGGGAGGGATGCAGCAATTGAATATTTTGAAAAGAATTATAAGGAAAACTTAAGCATGGAGGAAGCAATAGAAATGGGAATTGAAGCAATGAAAAGCTCAAAAGAAGATAAAAAAATAGAAGCGGAAATAGGTATAATAGATAAAAAGGGATTCAGAAAAATAAATAAAAAAATATAGAGGGGAGAAGATTTTTTAGTCCTTACCTATGTCCCAGATTGCTTTTATTGCTAGCAAACCGGCTAGTGGTGCAATGAAAATTCCAAGAGCTGTAACTATGCCTGTAAGGTAGCTTCCTACCCATTTTATTCCTGAGAATACATTTGTTCCGCTTATTGCAACTATTATCACTGTTGCTATTAGAAATGTTGGCAATTCTTCTTTTGTTATAGTTCCCATTCCAAGTATTCCAAGTATTCCTGCTATCAAACCAATCAGTCCAAGAATCATTGCCAGATATGCATACTGATCGCTTGTAAGGTCAATTCTGCCAGAATAGTGCGCTCCGTATATCAGTCCGAATATTATCGCTAGCACTATGCCTATCAGGAACACCATACTGCTTAGTTTTGCCCTCCCTTTATCTGCCATTTTTATCCCCTTTAGTAATTTCTCTTTCCTTTATAAGGATATCGATTTTTTCAAGATTTGCTTTTTCTTAAGAGGAGAGAATTTCCAACAACAGCTATATCAGACGCAACCATCGCCATTGCAGAAAATTCTGGGCGAATAATGAAACCCAGCCATGGATAAAGTAATCCAAAAGCTACTGGAATTGCGAACACATTGTAAAGGAATGCCATAAATAAATTCTGCTTTATTTTTGAAAAAGTGGCTTTTGATATATTTAATGCCTCCACAACATCCATTGGATTATCTCTAACGATTATTATGCCGCCCGCCTCCTTTGAGATATCGCTCCCGCCGCCCATTGCTATGCCAACATCCGCCCTGCTCAACATTGGTGCATCGTTTATTCCATCTCCAACAGCTGCAACAATTTTCCCTTTTTTCTGCAGGTTTATTATTTCCTTATCCTTTTCATGAGGTAAAACTCCTGCTATAATTTTTTCTATGCCCAACTTTTTACCTATTGCTTCAGCCGTTTTTCTATTATCTCCGGTAATCATAAAAATTTCATATCCCTCAAGCTTTTTAATTGCCTCAATTGCCTCCTCTTTTATTTCATCTTCAAGCGCAATTGCTCCTTTGACGCCATTAAAATAAACAAAAACAACTGTTTTTCCCTCTTTTTCAAATTCCTCTCCAATTCTGCTATTTATTAATTCCCTGTTTCCAAGCATTGCTTTTTTTCCATTTATTTTTCCAATAATCCCTTTTCCAGGTATTTCCTTAAACTCATCAACTTCAAGAATTTCCATCCCTCTTTTCCTTGCTTCATTGAAAATTGCTAAAGCAACTGGATGATTTGATTTTGCTGCTAAACTAGCTGCGATTTGCAACACATCTCCGATTACATCGGTTACTCTTGCCTTCCCTTTTGTAAGTGTTCCTGTTTTATCAAAAACAAAAGTATCAACTTCAACAAATCTCTCAATATATTCTCCCCCTTTTACAAGAATGCCCTTCTCAGTTGCTTTGCTTATTCCAACCAGTATTGCCGTTGGTGTCGCGATGCCGAGGGCGCAGGGACAAGCTATTACAAGAACGGATATGGAGGTGGTGAGGGCAAATGAAAACGGCATGTTTTTTATAAAATACCAGAAAATAAATGAAATTAAAGATATTAGAATTACAGAAGGGACAAAATAATTTGTTACTTTATCCGCTAACCTCTGTATTTTTGCTTTCGATGTCTGAGCTTCTTCAACCAAATTTATTATCTGAGAGAGAAATGTTTCTTTTCCCACTCTCTTTGCCTTAAATTTCATAAAACCATTCACATTTATTGTTCCACCAAAAACCTCATCGCCTTCTTTCTTATCAACAGGAATTGATTCACCTGTTATTGATGATTCATCAATTGTAGCAAATCCTTCAATTATTATTCCATCAACTGGAATTTTTTCTCCGCTTCTTACAACAACAATATCATCCTTTTCTATTTCATCAGCTGATATTTCTTCTTCTTTTCCGTTTCTAAAAACTCTTGCTTTTTTTGGCTTTAATTCCATCAGTTTTTTTATCGTATCCCCTACCTTTTCCTTAGCCCTATCTTCAAGAGTTAAACCAATTGTAACAGTTGTTAATATTACCGAGGATGCTTCATAAAAAACCATTCCATCATAGAAAAATGTTGAAATAACTGAGTAAAGATATGCGGATGTGGTGCTGATTGAAACAAGGGTATTTAAATCAGCAGTTTTTTGCCTAAGTGAAAAATATGCTCCTCTATAAAAAGGATAGCCAATGAAAATCTGCATGGGTGTGGCAAGTAAGAAAAGTATGATATTTAATTCTTTTCTGTAAAAAAATAAAGAAATTATTAAAATAGGAATTGTAAGAATTAAAGAGAAAATAATTCTATTTAATGATTTTTTCCTTTCCTCTTCCACCTCATATCCTGCTTCCTTTATAAATTCTTTTAATTTATCCTCATTTAATCTATTGTCATATTCAATGATTGCTTTATTAAGTGAAAAATTGACTTTTGCGGATATAATCCCTTCCTTGTTTTTTAAATATTTTTCTATAGCTTTTGCACATCCCTCGCAATGCATTCCCTTAATTTTTAAACTTATTTTCATGAATATGGGCTAGGCCGGATTCGAACCGGCGACCTTTGCCTCGTAAGGGCAACGTCATAACCTCTAGACCACTAGCCCTATTGATAAAAGAAGAAGGGATTTTAAAATTTTTTGAATACTCCATAGAATTCTCGTTTTTTCTATTATGGTTAGAAGATGATATATCTTGGCTCGATGGCTTGCTTCCTCCTCCGCCTTGGCTCATTTCTATCATTGCTATATATTCCCTTAACTTTATCTCTAAAAAAGAGCTTATGTTTATATCATATTCCCTTGCCTTCTTCAAAAGCTCTTCATTAATTGTTAGATTTAGCCTTCTTTTTGCCATAAATATATAATGCGTATTTAATACATAAGCATTACTTTTTGAGTTCTGCCGATATATAAAGTTGATAGAGTATAGTATCGAAATCGAAAATAAAAGCTTTTTATCCAAAATCTTTTTATTTTCCTTTTTATTTTATTTTGAGCAACGGTAGCAGGATGAGAAAAATTTCTCATCTCTCCTATAATTTCAACTACTGTGCCCAAGATTTATTTATCACATCTACTCTAAATGATGGTGTTTGAGAGGGCATTGGCAGATAAGGAGAGGGTTGTGGTTGTATTTTTTTCATTATGTTATTCACTCGATTTATAATATCCTTTTCTTCGTTCTTCTCAATTTTCCCTACCAATACTATAATTACCCCCTCATATTTCTTTTCTTGCCACTCTACAACCCGTTGTATCAGTTCTTTTTTCACATTTTCAGTTATTTTTCCATTCTTGGAATGTTTTATTTCAACAACAACTTCTTTCCCCACTAGGATATCAATATTGTCTTTCTCTTTACTTACTGTAATTTTTTTTAAACCCCTCTTTTCAAGAGCTTCCTCAATAAAAGACCTTAAATCATCCTTATATTTGTGGTGAACCTCACACCCTCTACCTCGATATCGGTGTTCTGGCTTCCACTCATTTATTATCCGATAAACCTCATCATAAAGAGACCATTGTGGCCTTGTTGCCCACATAAAATTAAATTCTCTTGATAAATATAAATCTTTTTATAAATTTCCTACTTCTGGAAAGATATAGAAGGATAAATATAACAGATAAACTAAAATACAAATTTACTTTAAATGATATGGAGAAGAAAGATAAATTATTTATTAAGAGCCTTATAACTTTTGTAGCATCTATCCCTATTACTATCATTATTCCTCTCTTTATAGAGAAAATTGCTACAGGTCCTACTCTAACAATTATTATTGCTCCTATTGTGGAAGAATTTTCTAAACTAATCCCCCTCTTTTTAGCACTATTTTTCTATCCTTATAAAAAAGATATACCCCTTAAGTGTAAGATGCTATACAATATTGTTTTTGTGAGCCTTTCTAGTTTCACAGGGATAATCTTTGGTCTATGGGAGTTTTTGAATGGATTGTCAGCATGGAATATTCTCGGGCATTTTTCAACAACCACTATTAATTCCATTCTACTTGTAACTTGGTTAGGGAAAGTAAAATACCCGTATAAATACCTTGGAATATCATTGGTAGGGTTAGGTATCTTACTGCATTCTATCACAAATCAATACGCAAATATTGGTTTAATAGACACTCATGATAGTTATTTGGTAGGAATAGCAAAATTTTTAAAAGAAAAAACACCCCTTATAAATCAACTCTGTTATATTAAAACAATATTTTCGGTTGCTACGCTATCATACATAATTTATATTGGATATCATCTTAGGAAATATTTTCAATATAGGAAGGCTTGATATCTTATTCTTTCTTTTCATAGAAACTACAATCTGAAGGGCATCCTCCTCTCCCTTTTCGCATTTTACATTAATCACCTGCTTTTTTATAAGATTTAAGAAATTGATTTAAAGCTTTATTTCCCCGCCTTTTATTTGTGCGGGCATTTCTTTTTTATGCAATATGTTTTTTTGCCCAAAGGTATAATATAATACTCATGTGGGTAGTTTAGTAAGTCAAATTTGTCAATTCCTTGTTCTTTCAGTTGTTCGTTTGTAAATATTATTTTCTTTTTTCTTCCAATAACATATACCTCGACAAAATTATCTGTGAGTATGATTTTATGTATCTCACACATTTCATCTGCTGTCATTTCATCGCCTCCCACATTTCGCTTTTCTTTCATTTGCATTTTACTACTCCAATTTATATATCCGTAAGATGTATAAATAAATTATAATTTAAAGCTGTATTTTTCCGTCTTTTTTGATAAATTCAACAATATCCGCTGGATTATCTTCAAGAATGCATTTCTTTATCGCCTCTCCAAAGCCGTCAAATTTTGAAATGAAGCTTTCAATGCTTTCATCCATTCATTGAAGTATTTTCTAGCCTCCTTATATATTATCTGGAAAGGGTTTTAAAAGTTATGCTCAAAAAGTTTTAAAATAAAAATTTATTTAAAGTCAGGTCGGGGTGGCTCAGCCTGGTAAGAGCGCCTGACTCATAAGCCAAGCTCAGGGCTAAGAAATCAGGAGGCCGCGGGTTCAAACCCCGCCCCCGACACTAAAGAATTTTAAAAATTGAGGGGAGCAAGGTGCTAAAATAGTACAGAATTAGTAATGGAGGCGTACTAAAGCACCTTTTCCTCCCCAAAATAAAGTATTTCATTGTATATGAATTTTTCTAGTATCAGGGGGTTGTCGATTAATCAAAAAATTAATGTACCCAAATTAGATTACTATTAAAGGGGATGGGAAAATGAAGAAAGAAGATTATTGGAAGAAATATAACAAAAAATTTAGTGATTTTGATGTTAAGAAAATATTAAAATTTCTTATAGAATTGGCTGATGAAATTGGAGAACCATTTGAGAAAAAGAGCACAAGAGGAAGATCATTTAAATTATCACCTACACAATATGTAGCTCTTTATATATTGATGGTGTTTTTTGATATGAGTTTGAGAGATCTGGAATTATGGTCAAAAGTCTTAGTAGGAGAGCATATA
>JACIWB010000062.1 GCA_014361245.1 Thermoplasmatales archaeon
AATTTTTGGGGGACTAGAAACAAAAAGATTACTATTTTCCAGATTTAAAAAAGAAGATATGAGAAGGAAACATGTAATTGGAATGGCAATTTGCCATAACCTCCAGACATATATGACTATTTTTTATCCCTATAATTTTCTTTATGAATATGTTAAATGTAATTGATTTGTTCAACAACCCCCAGTATATAGTAAAATATTTATATTACCTCTGATATACATTTTTATGCCAGAAGAATATGTTGTTAGGGTTGAAGAGGCAAAACCAAGGGATGCAGGTAGAGGGATTGCAAGAATTGACCCAGAAATTGCTGAAGAAATGAAATTAACCCCTGGAGATGTTATATCAATTGAAGGAAGGAAAAAGACCGCCTGCATTTACTGGCCAGGATATGGCGAGGATGCGGGCAGAGGAATAATAAGGATAGATGGAATAACAAGAAAAAATGCTGACGCAGGGATAGATGATAGAGTTAAAATAAGAAAAATAAAAGCAAAAACTGCTGAAAAGGTTGTTTTCTCCCCTCTTGAGGATTTAAGGCTTGTTGGGGCTGAAGAATATCTGCTTCATTTGCTGGAAGGGAGAGTTGTCACAAAGGGGGATATAATATCAATAAACTTAATGGGAAGGAAAATAGATTTGATTGTAGTGGGTGTGTCTCCTTCTGCTGAAGCAGTAATAATTGGAACAACAACAGAAATTAAGGTTGGAGAAAAAACAGTGATGGAGGGAAAAGTTCCACATGTTACATATGAAGACATTGGAGGACTTGAAGATGAAATAAAGCAAGTCAGGGAAATGATAGAATTGCCGTTGAAGCATCCAGAACTTTTTGAAAGACTTGGTATAGAAGCACCAAAAGGAGTTTTGCTTCATGGTCCGCCTGGCACGGGCAAGACATTGCTTGCAAAAGCGGTTGCAAATGAAACAAATGCAAACTTTTATTCATTGAGCGGACCTGAAATAATGAGTAAGTATTATGGGGAGAGTGAGGAAAATATAAGAAAAATATTCAAAGAGGCAATAGATAATGCTCCATCAATAATTTTTATAGATGAAATCGATTCAATTGCTCCTAACAGGGAAGAAGTTACTGGAGAGGTTGAAAGAAGGGTTGTTGCACAACTTCTTGCTTTGATGGATGGGCTTGAAGAGAGAGGGAAGGTTATTGTTATAGGAGCAACAAATAGAATAAATGCCATCGACCCGGCTTTAAGGCGCCCCGGTAGGTTTGACAGGGAGATAGAAATAGGAATACCTGATAAGAAAGGAAGGAAAGAAATCCTTGAAATCCATGCACGCGGCATGCCCCTCTCAAAAGATGTAAATTTAGATAGGCTGGCAGAAATAACTCATGGCTATTCTGGAGCAGACTTAGCAGCCCTTGCAAGAGAGGCTGCGATGAGGGCTTTAAGGAGAATACTTCCAGAGATAGATCTGGAGGCGGAAAAAATACCGAGTGAAATTCTTGAAAAAATAGAAGTCACGGAAAAGGATTTCTACGAGGCATTTAAATCAATGAGTCCATCAGCTTTGAGAGAGGTTGTTATAGAAAGCCCGAATGTAAAATGGGATGATATTGGAGGACTTGAAGAAGCAAAGCAAAAATTGAGGGAAGCAATTGAATGGCCACTAAAATATCAAGAATTATTCTCTCACATGAAAGCAAATCCACCAAAAGGAATATTGCTTTATGGTCCGCCTGGCACTGGCAAGACATTGCTTGCAAAAGCAGTTGCTACAGAAAGTGGAGCAAATTTCATAAGTGTTAAGGGACCAGAATTTCTATCAAAATGGGTTGGAGAAAGCGAAAAGGCAGTAAGAGAAACTTTCCGCAAGGCAAGGCAGGCGGCGCCCTGCATAATATTCTTTGACGAAATTGATGCAATTGCCCCCGCAAGAGGGAGGACGGACACGGAAGTAACTGAGAGGATAATAAGCCAGATGCTAACTGAGATGGATGGGCTTGAAGAGCTGAGAGATGTGATTGTTATAGCTGCCACAAATAGGCCTGATATGATTGATACTGCGCTTCTTCGCCCTGGAAGATTTGACCGCCTTATATACATTCCCCCGCCTGATAAGGAGGCAAGAAAGGAAATATTAAAAATTCATTTAAGGGAAAAACCAGTTGATAGTGATGTAAGCATTGATGAACTCGTTGAAAAAATGGAGGGATATACTGGAGCGGATATAGCTGGGGTTTGCAATGAAGCGGTTATGTCTGCTATAAGAGATTATATAAAGAATGGAAATAAAAAAATAGAGGAACTAAAAATATGCAAGAGACATTTCGAGGAAGCGATGAAAAATATAAAACCTATTCCAAAGGAAGAGATGGAAAAATATATAAGAATAGCAGAAGAATTTGAGCGTTAGCAGGCATCTTTGCCTACAAAGGGAGGTTTTATAATTTTTGCCCTTATATTTTTCCTTCCTTTTATTTCAACTTCACTTCCAATGTTTATATAGGATTTTCTTATGTATGCCATCGCTATTCCTTTTTTGAGGCAGGGAGAAAAGCCGCCTGAAGTTACATTTCCTATTTTTACACCATCTTTGATTACATCTTCTCCATGTCTTGGAATACCAGAATCAATGCATTCAAGAAATGCAAGCTTTTCATACTCCTCTTTTTTCTTAAATTCAAGTAGAGCATTTTTTCCTATAAATTCATGGTTCCAGTCGATGCACCATTCCAAACCCGCTTCCACTGGATTTCTTCCTCCAGCAAACTCGTTTGAGGCAAGCATAAATCCTTTTTCAAGCCTTAATGTATCTCTTGCTGCCAAGCCAACGGGCATTATACCGTATTTTTTTCCTTCCTTAAGCAATGCCCTGAACATCTTTTCCGCTTCTTCAGCTGGGGATATATACATTTCATAACCCTTCTCACCTGTATATCCACTTCTTGATAATATGCATCTTCCATTAAAATCTATCTTAAAATTTTCTTTTTTCAATTCGATGCATCCAAAAAATTGCAAATTAAAAGGAGTGATTATCTCCTGCAGTGTTTCCTGTGAAAATTTGCCCTGCACTGCAATTATTGAGTAACTATCATTTGCATCTTCTATTTCAATCCCTTCTTCATTGTTTTTTTCCATCCATTCAATAATTTTTTTTTGCATTCCAGAATTTGGAATAAACAGGTGCTCGTTTCCTAAATTAAAAAATAACTCATCATCTATTATGTGAGCATTTTGGTCCAGAAGCAGTGTATATGCTCCTTTCCCTTGCTCTATTTTTTCCCCTCTTTCAACAGTAATTTTACTTATGAACTCTTTTATATTTTTACCTTTCAAAAAAACTTTTCCCATATGGCTTACATCAAAAATTCCAACATTTCTACGAACATTTAAATGCTCTTCATTTACAGAAGCATATTTGAGAGGCATTTCATATCCCATGAAATTTGTAAAAGTTGCCCCAAGCTCTTTATGCAATTCATATAATGCGGTTTTCATGCGGGATAAATACCAAAATACTTAAATTTTTATCTATGTAAGTATTCATTATTGTGCTGTCAGATGTTCAATCAAGGAAACCAGAAGCAAATTTCAAATTAACAAGAGTAGGAGTTAAAGGAATTAAAAAGCCTGTCTGTATAAAAAGAAAAGAGAAGGTTGTTAATCTTATAGCAAACATAGAACTCTTTGTCGATTTACCTCCAACAAGGAAAGGAAGCGACCTTTCAAGAAATGCCGAAATAATAGAAGAAATAGTCGATAGTTCAGTAAGGCAACCCTCAAAAAGTTTAGAGGATTTATGTGAAAAAATAGTTGAGGAAATGCTTTTAAGGCATGAATATGCAAGCAAGGCGGAGGCGAGGATAAATTCGGACTATTTTCTAGAAAGATGCACGCCCGGCGGGAAGAAAAGCCTCGAGCCGTATAAGATAATGGCGGTTGCGATAAAGGGAAGGGGCGAGGCGGCAAAAAAATTTATAGGTGTTGAAGTTATCGGAATGACGGTTTGCCCCTGTGCTATGGAAAATATAAAAGCTAAATATGGGGAAATTTACTCTCATAATCAGAGGA
The DNA here is from genome assembly GCA_014361245.1 of Thermoplasmatales archaeon. Classification (NCBI taxonomy): domain Archaea; kingdom Methanobacteriati; phylum Thermoplasmatota; class Thermoplasmata; order Thermoplasmatales; species Thermoplasmatales archaeon. Next base: position 4,042 of record JACIWB010000062.1, read on the forward strand.
ATGTTGCAAGTGTTTTTATTGAAAATGATGGGAGTATTGATGCGGATGAAATTATTTCAATAATAGAAAAATCGATGAGTACGCCTACCTTTGAAATATTAAAGAGAGGAGATGAAATGGAAGTAGTTAGAAAAGCACATGAAAATCCTAAATTTGTCGAGGATGTTGTAAGAGATATTTTAAAAGAAATAGTCAGCAGATATAAAAATCTGCCAGATAGTACGGTTGTTATTGCAAGGAGTGAGAGCTTTGAATCAATACATAAGCATAATGCATTTGCAGAAAGAATTACAACCATAGGAGAGTTAAGAAAATAATTTAAATTGCTAAACCATTATGTGCAATGATAGGAATATGCGAGCAGCACGGCTTTTATAGGGGCGAGGATTGCCCTTACTGCAAGAGGAAAGGAAAATTTTTGATGAATGATAAAGAAGCAAAAAAATTGAGCAGTTTGATGGTTGGTATTCTGCGGCATTTTCCACAAAATTTTGATTTAGAAATTGATAAAAAAGGATGGATAGAAATAGATAAGATGGCTGAAGCAATAAAAAATAAAGTGGAGGGATTTTACTGGGTTAGGAGGAAGCATATTGAGGCGGTTGCAGCAACTGATGAGAAAGGAAGATATCAGATAAAAGATGGAAAAATAAGAGCAACTTATGCTCATACAATAGATGTTGATTTATCAGATTTGCCAGATGCAGATGTTGATGAACTTTATTATCCTGTAACTGAAGAAGAACTGGAAATTGTGCTTGAGCAGGGACTGCTTCCAGTTGATAGAAATAAAGTTCATTTGAGTGGTAGCATAGAAAAAGCAACCGAAGCCGGCAAAAGAAGATGTGAAAATCCAGTTATACTTAAAATAGATGTAAAAAAAGCGCTGGAAGATGGGCTTAAAATAAAAAAAGCTGGAAATGAAGTATATATAGCAGATAAAGTAGATGGGAAATATATAAGCAAAGTAGGTTAGCTTGCGCTCCTTTTAACTTCTTCTATTGCCCTAACAATCATCTCTCTGTTGAGGCTTCCGCTATATTCTTCTCCGACTTTATAAATTTTACAGCCAAAAAGGAAGGCTATCTCGCTTTTCTTTTTCAATGTCCAACCCACTGATTTGAATGCTTGGAAAACTTAAAAATGATATTTTTTGACATATTTTTCTGATTTTATTTCTACAATCTCTCTTTCTTCATTAATTCCTTTTTCCCTTAGAACATCTTTCAGCAAATTTAAAGAATGTTTTGCATTAGGACAATCTCTTAAATATAAAAAACGAATTTTTCTTCCTTTTCATTGTTCCTCATGCTTCTTTGTATATAGTCCTAACCAACATGTAAAGTAAACACAGATCAGTAACATTTCTTAAACCAATTTCCCATTCTTTATAGGAGGGAATGGGAAATGTCACATGTTACTCCAGAAATGAGGAGAATAATGGCTATGGCAAAGAAGGCAGGAAAGAAAACAAAAGAAATTGCTGAATTTCTTGGAATAAGCAGAAAAACTGTATGGAAGTGGAATAAAAGAGCACATCATCCAGGAAAGGAAAGTTTTAGAGATAAAT
>JACIWB010000063.1 GCA_014361245.1 Thermoplasmatales archaeon
CCATTTTTCCTCATCTATTTTTAGAGCATTACATGCTCCCTCTACCATTTCTTTTCCAAATTCAATTAATCTTTTATCTGTTTCTTTCCAGTTCATCCCATTCCCTCCTTTTAAAATAAATAAAGGAAGATATTTAATCTTTTTCTTTTGTTCTACGGACCCTTGGATTTCACAAAATTTTAATATTTCTTATTATTAACTACCTATGGAAAGAAAATGGCAGAGATGGTTCTTTTATATCGATATAATTGTGATTGCAATTTTTGTTATTGCCACAATTTATGTTGTTAAAGATGCGTATTATGCTGGCTATTACTGGGGCAATCTGGAGAAATATGAAGAATTTTTCTGGAAATTTGCAAGAGATATTGCATTTCAAACAGCATCAATGCTCTGGCTCTTCTATCGCCTCTTTAGGTGCCAGTTTTTGCTTTTAAGAAAGCCATAAATTTATTAATGTCCTCTATTTTATTTTTGGCTAAAAGCACGGAATAGGCCGGGGGGCTAGGCGTCCCCTGTAACCAGAAAACGCCTTCGCTGGGGCCGAAGCCAGCGGGGCGGCGCAGAATGCAGGTATGGATCCACTGCCGAACAATGAGATCTCGTCCTCTGGGATCAAAGGTGATGGGCTTGCAAATTGGAGGATTTGCACGCTCATCTTTGCTTGGAAAAATGGGCCAGGCCCGGAAGGGAGCAGCCCGGTCCGAGACTATTGATGCTCAGAGGGGTGCGGGATTGAGATAAGCGTGGGTAAATCCTTATCTGCATTTTGCGCCCACCTGCGGCGCTTCCGTGCTGGCTAAATGGATGAAGCAAATATAATTGATTTCTTTCAAAAAAATGGCTTCCTTGTGCAACAAGAGGCGATTGAATTTATTCTGAAGAAGGAAATTGACCCTTTTGATTGCCTGCAGAAAATTTTGAATATGGAAGAGATGCCTTTGATAATTTCCATTGATCTACTAAAAGATTTTTTTAGTGAAAAGAAGGAGAATAAAAAAGAAGAAAGGAAAGAAAGCGAGGAATTTAAGATAATAAAGGAAATAGGTGAAAAAAGCAACTGCTCAGGAAAAGTAAATGATTTTCTTAATCTTTTTAGAGATAGATTTGAGAAAATAAAGGAAATTATTAAAAAAAGACAGGAAATGAAGGGTTGTTTAAGTATAAAAAAGGCAAAAAAAGTTGGCGAAGATGTTTCATTAATAGGAATTGTTCGCGATATAAGAAGTGCAAAAAATGGGTTTATTGTGGAAGTTGAGGACGAGGAAGATTCAATTTCTGTTTATGTTCCTAAGGATGTTTGTTCTTCAATAATAAATGATGAGGTAATAGGAATTGCAGGGAAAAGAAACAAAGATTTATTTATTGCAAAAAATATTGTAAGACCCGAAATTCCAATAGAAAGAAGAAATAATTTTTCAGAAGAAGAAAAATATGTTCTTTTCATTTCAGATTTGCACATTGGTAGCAAAAGTTTTCTGGAAGATAAATGGAAAAAATTTGTAAGATGGCTAAACACCGAAAGTGGCACTGAGAGACAGAAAAATGTTGCAAAAAAGATTAAATATGTGATTATGTCGGGGGATTTAGTTGAAGGAGTTGGTATTTATCCAGATCAGGAAAAAGACCTTGAGATAGAAGATATATATGAGCAATATAAGTGCCTTTCAGAGATGCTTTCTGATTTTCCAGCAGGCATTAAAATAATACTGCAACCAGGCAATCACGATGCGGTGCGCCCGCCTCTGCCCCAGCCCCCTCTGGCTAAGGAAATCAGGAGTTTCTTTAAAGGAGACAATTTTATTTTCGTGAGCAATCCCTGCTATTTAAAAATTGATAATGCAACAATACTTTCTTACCACGGGCAATCAATTCAGGATTTTGCCTCCGCCCTCCCAATGTTTAACCAGAATAATCCAATAGATATAATGAAGGAGATGCTTAAAAGGAGGCATCTTTCGCCAATCTATGGAGGGATAACATCTCTTGCACCAGAAAAAGAAGATTATCTTGTTATAGATATTGTGCCTGATATATTTGTTACGGGACATGTTCATGTATCAAGCATAGAAAGCTATAGAGGGGTAATTTTATTGAGTGCATCTACATGGCAAAAACAAACAGATTATCAGAGGATGATGAACCTAATACCCCATCCAGCAATGCCAATAGTTCTAAATTTAGCAAATTTTAAAGGAAGTGTTATTGCTTTCTAACCCACACCCCCTCATTTCCACTGGAAAGTTTATATTTTGATAAAAATTTATTGGTGTGATAACAATAATTGATGGTTATGTGGATGAGCCTTCCTGCTTGGGTGTCCCTCCTTTCATCTCACCTTATATAAGATATATTTGCGGGGCTATAAGGGATGTGGGTGAGGATTATGAGTATATGACTATAGATGATTGGAGGAAGGGAAAAAAGATTAACGGAAATGTTCTTATAATTTATGCAGGGGCTGTTATACCTGGAAAATATTTAAGGGGGATGCCAATATCTTTTAAAGAGTTTTTAAATATATGCTCTCAATTTAAGGGGATAAAAATATTATGTGGTTCCTGTGCAAAATTTGGTTTTGGACAGGGAGGTGGTAAAAACTTAATTGATGGAAGAAAATTTGTTGACTATTGTTGCAAGGGAGATGATGATGCTTTTGTATATGATTTTATAAATGGAGAGATAAGCAACAGGAAGAGGAAAAAAGAGGAGTGGAGAAAATGGAGTATTTTAGGAGTGGAATTAGTAAAACATCATTCAGATTTTCCACAACCACTTATAGCAGAGATAGAGACATACAGGGGTTGTGTAAGATGGTTTAAAGGAGGTTGCTCTTTTTGTATAGAGCCCTCTTTCGGACGCCCGGAAATGAGGGATGAGAGAGATATAATAAATGAAATAAGAGAATTGGCTAAGATTGGTGTAAAAAATTTTAGATTAGGGTGCCAGACCTGTTTCTTTTCATATAAAGCAAAAGGGATTGGGAAAAGTGAATGGCCAAAACCAAATGTAGATGCTATTAAAAGATTGCTCGAAGGAATTTCAAATGTTAAGCCACAGGTATTGCATATAGATAATGTAAATCCTGCAATTGTTGCAGAATGGGAAGATGAGAGCAGGAAAATAGCTAAAATGATAGTAAAATACTGCTCTCCAGGCAATACAGCAGCATTTGGAATGGAAAGTGCCGATGAAAAAGTAATAGAAGAAAATAATCTGAATGCAAAACCAGAACAGGTATTGAAAGCGGTAGAAATTATAAATGAAGAAGGAAGGGAGATAGGAGAAAACGGTATGCCGGATTTTCTTCCTGGAATAAATATTCTTTTTGGATTAAAAGGAGAGAGCAGAAGAACATATGATTTAAATTTAAATTTTTTGAGAGAGATTATTAAGAGGAATCTTCTTCTAAGGAGAATAAATATAAGACAGGTGGTCTATTTTGGAAAAGAAAAGGCAAGAGTGAATTTAAAACTATTTAAGAAATTTAAAAGGATTGTTAATGAGGAAATAAATAAACCAATGCTAAAGAAGATTTTACCCAAAAAAAGTATTCTAAAAAATGTCTTTCTTGAAATAAATATAGGAAAATACACATTTGGAAGGCAGGTCGGCTCCTACCCCGTGCTTGTATGCCTACCTTATAAAACCAATTTAAATCGTTTTGTTGATGTAAAAATTTTTGATCATGGATATAGAAGCGTCACAGGAATTGAATATCCTTTAAATATAAACAAAGTTAGTTATGATATTTTAAAAAATGTGCCCAAGTTAAAAAATAAAGCGGCGGATATAATAAAAAATAGACCTTTTAAAGATATAAACGAGATAAAAAGATTTGGAGAAGAAATTCTTGAGTGGTTTGTTATATGATCTCCTTTAGGTGAATTATCTCAGAATTTAATTTATCTCCAATAATTCTGCTGATCCCACTTATATGTCCTTCCCCTACAATTGCGAGAATTTTGTTGTATTTTTCCGACAAATTCATAAGAGAATATGCCATATGCTCATCTCTTTCATCTACCAATATCCTCTTAATTTTAGGAAATTTTTTTCCAATCTCATCAATGATTTCATCCGCTTTATCTTTAATTTCATTTAGCTCTTTTTCAATCTCTTTTCTACTCCTAAAAAGAGAGAGAAATAAACTTGAGAGAAATAATATCTTTTCTTTTAAACTCAGTTCATTCCATAATTTAGCAATCACTTCATAAGATTTTTTATCAATATAAAATACAGGTATGTTTCTGCTTTTTGCTATCTTCATTGCAGCAACCATTTCTTTTCCTACTTCTCTTCCTAACTTTTTAGCAATATTTTCTTGATATTTGGATAGAAAATAATAGAAGGAAAAAACAAACCTTTTATTATCATTATCTTTTCCCTCAATAACACTTGCTCTTTCCTCATCAAGCTCCAATGCAATCGCATCCGGCTTTTCCTCTGAGATTATCTCCTCTATTCTCTCCTCTATATCAAATACATGCCCAACTCCCAGAATAATCAACTTTTTATCCATTCTACAATCTCTTTTATGCCCCTGTTATTTTTAGCATCTGTCAGAAATACTTTTTTTGGTGCGATTTTTTTAATATCTTCAAGTAAAACATCTATTCTCGCATCCATATAAGGAGCGAGGTCTATTTTATTTATAACAATGAAATCAGCCAGCTGAAATATTAAGGGATGTTTCCTAACCATGTCATCACCTTCAGTTATTGATATAACAACCCCCCGCCTATGCGCCCCCAGCTCAAAGTCCGCAGGGCATACAAGATTACCAACATTTTCTATAAACATATAATCTATTACATCTAAATCCAATTCTTCAATTGCATGCTCTATTAAGTGTGCATCTAAATGGCATTCTTTACCAGTGTTTATATTTACTACCTGCACACCATATTTTTTAATTCTTCTATAATCATCATCTCCAGAAACATCACCAACAATAACTCCTATCTTAAATTCCCTCATTAATTCTATCAGCCTTTCTATTATAAGTGTTTTACCAGAACCAACCGATCCCATAAATTCAATAACCTTCACTTTTTTCTCATCAAAAATTCTTCTTATCTCTTCCGCAATTTTCCTATTCGTCTCATATAAATCCTTACCAATTTCCAAATCTATTTTATGCATATTGCTTATGAAAATATAGGTTATTAAATTTTTTCTATAGGATTGGGGTTGTCGATTAATCAAAAAATTAATGTACTCAAATTAGATTACTATTAAAGGGGATGGGAAAATGAAGAAAGAAGGTTATTGGAAGAAATATAACAAAAGATTTAGTGATTTTGATGTTAAGAAAATATTAAAATTTCTTATAGAATTGGCTGATGAAATTGGAGAACCATTTGAGAAAAAGAGCACAAGAGGAAGATCATTTAAATTATCACCTACACAATATG
>JACIWB010000064.1 GCA_014361245.1 Thermoplasmatales archaeon
TTAAAATTTTTCTTACTTAATCTTGTATAAACTGTGTCAGCATCTGGAATTTTATATTTTGTTATTTCTTCCAATCTTTTGCAACCATTTTCAAGGTATCTTCCCCTTATTGAGCAAAATGTTATCCCCTTCAAAATTTTTTCATCCTCATATATCGAATTTTTATTAGAATGAAAGTTAATAATATTTCTTACCAAACTAAAACAAAATCTATTTAATTTCCTTAAAGATTTATTATTTGCCTGAGGCATTATCCTTTCTTTTTCCATAATCTGGGATTTTGCCTCAGGAAATAATTTTTTCTAAATTTTCACTTTCGGAGATACTGATCCCTCATATTTATATAAAGTTAAATATTCGGGCTGAAATACATTCATGTTAAAGCATTCCGCAAAAACTGGGATAAGCTTTGGTCTTACTTCAGGAGTTATAACAACTCTTGGTCTTATGGTGGGATTGCATAGCGGAACAAATTCAAGAAGTGCGGTTATTGGAGGAATTCTTACGATAGCAGTTGCAGATGCTTTTTCTGATGCTCTTGGAATTCATATTTCAGAGGAATCTGAAAACAAACACACATCAAAGGAAATATGGGAATCAACTTTCTTCACATTTCTTGCAAAATTCATTTTTTCAATATCATTTGTTTTTCCAGTTATATTTTTAAAACTTAATTTCGCAATGATTGTAAATATTTTTTATGGAATAGTTCTTCTTGCACTATTCAGTTTTTACTTGGCAAAGGAGCAAGGAGCGGAAAGATGGAAAGTAATAACGGAACATGTTACAACTGCAGTTATTGTTGTTATAATTTCCCATTATGTAGGAGAAGCAATAAGCATGTTTTTCTCCTAAATTCTTAAACTTATTGCAACATGATCCTTTGCATAAGGAGAGAGTTCAATCATTTCAATTATTTCATGATTTTCCTCTATTTTTTTCCTTACTTTTTCAAAAATTTTCTTTGGCTTCATCGCCATATCTATACTCCTTGCCTTTGTCATTATCACTCCATATTCTGGAGAAAATTTATCAATATTCTTTAAAAAAATTTCAATCTGATTTTTCTGGGCTATATCCTGATATAAAAAATCAATTTCATCAACTATTTTTTCATATTCCTCGGGTTTGTTTGCATCTCCCATTATAGGAATCATATTATTCCTTTCCTGGCAAAGCTTTACAAATTTTTTCATTGGCTTGAAAGCAATTTCAACTCCATAAATAATACCATCACTAGCTATATCTGAAAAATGACTTGCAGTTGTTCCATTTGCAACTCCTAAATAAAGAATTCTGCTTTTTTTATTCAATGGAAAGAATTTCATTCCCTTAAGTATGAAAGCACACATTTTGCTTCTGTAGGAACTCCATGCCCTGAATTCATCCTTTCCAATCTTTATAATTTTTTCCCCATAAACACTCTTGCCTGGTATCAAATTTTTTGTAAATATCTTATTTTCTTCCCTGTAAATTCCCTCAAATATCTCCTTCATCCTCAACTTTCCTCCATAAGATGTTTGAAGCCATCGCCAGGCAGTCAAAAACTGGAGCAACAGATGGTGCATATGCATTCTCAATTTTCGCAAAATCCTTTACTCCCATTTTTGCATATATTGCAACCGCTACTTTATCTACTATCTTCGCCGCCCCGCGCCCTATGGCTTGTGCTCCTGCAATTTTTCCATCTTTTGCAATTAACTTTACTAAAATTTCCTCCCCTTTCATATAGTTTGGCAAATCCTTGCCTATGTATTTTGCTGAAATTCCATCACTTCCCATAATCCCAACAGATGCAATCTCGATGCCGAAAATTTTTGTTGTTTTCGCAAAAAGAGGGGGAAGCATTTTTTCATCTCCTCCAGCAGCATTTTCTCCAGCAATCATTCCCTGCCTCACTGCTATGCTTCCAAGCCCAACATTAGAAAATCTTCCAAAAAAATCTTTAACTTTTGTGCAATCTCCAGCAGCATATATGCCTTCCTTAAACATACATTTTTCATCAACTTCAATTATATCTTTTATTATTCCATTTGGTTTATTTCCAGTAGCAATAACTGTAAAATCTCCTCTATAATTTTCATTTCCAAAAACCTCTCCGCCATGCACCTCCTCCGCTTTATAATTCAAAACAATATCCAAGCCAATTTTCCTCATAAGATAATCAGCAACATCTTTATCAAGCATATTCGGTAAAATATTTGGCATATATTCAAGCAATTTTACATCAACTCCTATCTTTTTGAGAGCTTCTGCTATCTCAATTCCTATCAAGCCAGCACCTATAACAATTGCATTTCTCGAATTTAATGCTTTTTTCCTTATTTCAATTGCATCTTTCAAATTCCTCAAAAAATATGCATCTTCTGCTTTAAAGGGGCAATATGGAACAGAGCCAGATGCAATAATCAATCTATCAAATTCCTCTTCTCTTTCCCCTTCAATTATTCCTGCATCTATATCAATTTTCTTAACCTCCTCTTTTCTATATGATATGCCTATTCTTTCAAAATCATCAGGTCTCATTTCCACTATTTTTTCCCATTCCATTCCAGAAATTACATATGGTAAAGCGCATCTTGAATAAAGCCCCATGCCTTCTCTATCAAACAAAAAAATTTCTGCATTTCTATTCATTTTCTTTGCAAACTGGGCGGCGGTTGCGCCAGCGGACCCGCTTCCCACTATAGCTATCCTCATAATTTGAAAAATTCCTTTAGCTCTCTAACGAAGCCATCGAAGCCAGCGTATCGGGGTATTACTTTTTTAGCTCCAGCCTCAATTAGCTTTTCTGCCCAGTCTGTTCCAAAAAATGCAGTAAAGCCATATACATTTGCATCTTTATCCATTTCAACAATTTTTTTTGTTGTTTCAACACCATCTATATCTGGCAATTTCAAGTCCATTATAACCAAATCAGGTTTTTTGCCCTTTTCCATTAGTTGCTTATATTTTTCAATACCTTCCTTCCCATTGTATGCAGAATAAACTTCCAGCTTAAGTCCTTCCTTTGCCATATATCTCTTCATCAATTCCTGCATTTCTTTCTCATCTTCAACAATCAACAATACACTCTTCATTTTCTTAATAGTAATGCTGGTAAAATATAAATCTTTTTTTAAAAGAACAGTATCTCCGAATTTTGATTGAAAATTACCTTTTTAGCAGAATTTCTCTCTCTATAAAACCTAACAAATCAAGGATAGAAGAAAACATGAAGAAGAAAAATCTTATAATGAAATTCTCTGTTTTTGTTTTTATTTTTCTTTTCCACTGGCACTTTTCTAAAAAGAGAAGTTACTGGAGGAGCAGACAAAACTCTGCTACATTGAAATTATTGAGCAAAATATTATACCCTTTAAAATTTCATAATCGGGGATTTTGCCTCAGGAAATAATTTTTTCTAAATTTTTACTTTCGGAAATACTGAAAGAGACATTAGTAAAATTAACACTTTGTCAATATTAATTCTCCCTCTATTCCGTCATAAATCCGTGGATGCCGGAAAGGAAGCCCTAGCTTTTCTACTAATGGCTTTGCATAGTAAAAAGCTTCCTCAGCAGAAACATAAAACCATCTTTATTTCCCTTATAATCTTTAGGAATTGGAATTTTAACATTTTTTAAAGCTGGGATTTTGCTCGGAAACAATTTTTCTAAATTTTTAGTTGTAAAATTTCCATATGGCTCCAATGCTGGATGCCAATCAAAATTAAACCACAAAACATTGTAATAATCTCTTGGGAAACATATCGTGAATATCCCTTTTATTGGCTTTGGAATTTTAAAATTCCAATCACTCCAATAATTTTTATACAAGATGTTGAGGTATATATGGAAAGGAAACCCTGGATCAAATATATGTATCTCATCCCAAAAAAATGCATTCACACTATTATCAAGGTTATTGTATGTGAAATAATTATTTCCGCAATAAAGTTCCCAGTAAATTCCAACATAATTTGAATATATATTATTCTTTGTTATCACATTATTGAGAGAGGCATATCTTGTGCCACTACCCTGCAACTTAACCCCTACTTGATTTAAATAAATCTCATTTCCAGAAACATTACAATATGAGGAATCGGCAAGAACCAATCCTCCATAGACATGATTATGAATTTTGTTATTTAAAATAGAAATGTTGGAAGATAAACTAGCACCCATTCCATACTGTTGATTAGCATAAATATGATTAAATGAAATAGTGCAGTTGTGTGAATAAGAGTATATTTCCATTCCACAGCAGTTTTCTGTTGCAATATTTTGTGTTATTGTGCTATCTGTTTCTCCGCAGAAAAGGAATCCTTCTCCCATATTTCCTCTTGCAGTGTTATATGAAATAATGTTGTGAGAACATTTTCTGGTACATATCCCGGCCGTATATCCTTTTGTAAACTCATTATTTTTTATTTGATTATGCGATGAGTTATAAAGATAGAAAGCATATACTCCATACATAAATGTATTGTTTTCTATAATGTTGTTATCAGAGTGTACCTCGCAAGATGGAGGATTTTCCTGGCTAACTGAAATTTCCTGACTCATTATAGTAAATCCTTTTAATGTACATCCATCTCTTTCTATTAAAACAGCGCTTTTATTTTCTTTTGCATGTATAATTGGTTTTTTTCCATTTTCTTCTATTCCAATTAGAGAAATGCTTTTATTGACAACGATGTTTTCATTATACTGTTTTGGATAAACATAAATTGTGTATCCATCTTCTGCATCATTTATTGCTTCTTGTATCCTTGTATAATTTCCCTCGCCATTCCCTCCTACATACAAAATTCCATTGCTTGCTCCTTTTAAATTGTACCCATTTATATTTACAAGGGTAAGCATAAGTGCAATTGAAACAATTATTATTTTTTTCATGTTTGTAAATTTCATTTTATTTTAAATATGTTTTTACTAAATCTCTTACGCATTATTATTTCCATTTACTACATAGAAATACCAAATATTGCTTGATGAAATTGCTCCATTTGTATCTTTAGCAATTACTTTCCAATAATATGTTCCTGCTCGAGGAACAAAAGAATAATATACTACTTGTGAGCTTGTAGTT
>JACIWB010000065.1 GCA_014361245.1 Thermoplasmatales archaeon
TGGATGCTATAGATGGTGCATACTTTAAGATTTCAATCCCATTTTGGTCTGATTTTAACACAAAACAATGAAAGTATCCTTATTCAAGAGACAAAATTTCAATCCCATTTTGGTCTGATTTTAACAATTCCAACGCAAAGTGATCTACCAGAATGACTTGATTCTATTTCAATCCCATTTTGGTCTGATTTTAACTATCTATCACCGAAGACATTTTCGATTTTCACCATAATTTCAATCCCATTTTGGTCTGATTTTAACGGTATATTAGCATTGACATTCTCACAGACTGGGCATCATAGGCATTTCAATCCCATTTTGGTCTGATTTTAACCTTTGGGAAGCGGAGGAGGCACTGCAGACGGTACTGCTATTTCAATCCCATTTTGGTCTGATTTTAACGAAGAGAGTCCGTGTGTGAATTTATCCGAAAATACAGTATTTCAATCCCATTTTGGTCTGATTTTAACACATCTGTCACAATCGCATACTGTCCGTTTATTTTATATTTCAATCCCATTTTGGTCTGATTTTAACAAGGGGGACATGGGGGTACTGATAGGCCCTCAATGCCTCCCATTTCAATCCCATTTTGGTCTGATTTTAACCGTCCACGGTCATTGCCAATGATACTGCTTTAACTTATTTCAATCCCATTTTGGTCTGATTTTAACATAAAAGAGGAAAAAATTAAATCCCCTGTGGAGGTATTTCAATCCCATTTTGGTCTGATTTTAACAGTAAAGAAAATCAAGAAGTATCTCCGAGAAAGCCAAATTTCAATCCCATTTTGGTCTGATTTTAACATGATCCTCGCCGTGATTTGCCGCTTCTCTCTCGCCAATTTCAATCCCATTTTGGTCTGATTTTAACCGAGCTAGGGATGGACATCAGGCTCATCAAGGAGTTGCTATTTCAATCCCATTTTGGTCTGATTTTAACGAGACACAATACCGGTTCATGTTCAGATCACTTAGAAATTTCAATCCCATTTTGGTCTGATTTTAACCGGTGAACATCTCGGGATAAGGAGTCTTGGCCTCCTATTTCAATCCCATTTTGGTCTGATTTTAACCCGAGATCGAGGCCTTATATACGCTGAGTTTTATAAGATTTCAATCCCATTTTGGTCTGATTTTAACCCGCATACGTCTGGGAGAGAGTAATCGACTTCTCAGATTTCAATCCCATTTTGGTCTGATTTTAACAGTTAGCACTGTCTTTTGGTAGTGTCCAAGCTGATGCATTTCAATCCCATTTTGGTCTGATTTTAACGAAAAAAATATTGCCTTCTCAGAGGATGCGGATTTCATTTCAATCCCATTTTGGTCTGATTTTAACGATGCGTTCTGGGAGGAATTAAATGCTGTGGAGGATATTTCAATCCCATTTTGGTCTGATTTTAACGAAAATCTCACTCTCCTATCACCAACCGTTATCCATATTTCAATCCCATTTTGGTCTGATTTTAACGAGACATCATTGGGAGCGTTGTAGATCAAATAACCAAGAAACATTTCAATCCCATTTTGGTCTGATTTTAACGTAAGGAAAAGGAGCTCTCTCAAGCCTCCTTTCAAGAAAATTTCAATCCCATTTTGGTCTGATTTTAACGATTGAAATTCATGGATGCTCCAACCTCGAGGGCCAATTTCAATCCCATTTTGGTCTGATTTTAACATGGGAGATCTATGGATTATGTGCCTTTGTCTGTGATTTCAATCCCATTTTGGTCTGATTTTAACTGAAGGAAAAAGGGAAATGTGTGGTTTAGAATATGGTTATTTCAATCCCATTTTGGTCTGATTTTAACACGCCTTCAAAGAGTTTTTAGGGGAGCCTGCTTACTCATTTCAATCCCATTTTGGTCTGATTTTAACATCAACGATGATGGGAAAAAGTGCTATTGAAACGCAAAATTTCAATCCCATTTTGGTCTGATTTTAACCTTTGCTATGCACTGCTTAGAACAGTGCTTTTGTCTGTATTTCAATCCCATTTTGGTCTGATTTTAACACCACCCTACAATCCCACAATGTTAGCAGCCCTTTATTTCAATCCCATTTTGGTCTGATTTTAACAATGCTTGAAATAGACACAGAAAACGAGTCTTTCATGAAATATTTCAATCCCATTTTGGTCTGATTTTAACGAGAAAGAAGTTGTGTTTTCCTTGATTCTCTTTTCCTTTTTTATTTCAATCCCATTTTGGTCTGATTTTAACATGAGGCCTATAAAGTCTTCTTGGTTCCATTTTTCATTTCAATCCCATTTTGGTCTGATTTTAACCGAAAACTTCGAAGAGAACGAGAGGAGGATCAATCTATTTCAATCCCATTTTGGTCTGATTTTAACAAATCCCAGCATCTATATCAAAAAAATACAAGATAATTTCAATCCCATTTTGGTCTGATTTTAACGAACCTACAAGCGAATCACAATAAAAAAAAATGTGAATTTCAATCCCATTTTGGTCTGATTTTAACCCCTTCCACCCATAATATAACATGGAGGTGAAGAACAATTTCAATCCCATTTTGGTCTGATTTTAACATGTCACATGCCTCGTTGAGGGCGTTATCGCCCAAGGCGATTTCAATCCCATTTTGGTCTGATTTTAACACAAAACAAAATTTATTAAGTTATGCAGGGTTGGAATTTCAATCCCATTTTGGTCTGATTTTAACCCAGTTGGATTGGGTTACAAGAAGGCGGTTAAAGTAATTTCAATCCCATTTTGGTCTGATTTTAACAAGGTAGCAGAATGGTGTTTCCCCCATAAAACTCAATTTCAATCCCATTTTGGTCTGATTTTAACCAAAAATAAAAACAAGAATAAAAATTGAGGTGGTAAGATATTTCAATCCCATTTTGGTCTGATTTTAACATATAATCGAGTTTTTGCAAGCGTATGTTCTGTACATTTCAATCCCATTTTGGTCTGATTTTAACTTTTTTCGGTTTTGTTCGCAGTATTCTTTGTATTTTTCATTTCAATCCCATTTTGGTCTGATTTTAACTCAGCAAACGCTAATATCTTTAAAATCGTTCAAGAATTTCAATCCCATTTTGGTCTGATTTTAACGAGGAAGGTTGTTGATGGTTTGGATGTTGATATGGTTGATTTCAATCCCATTTTGGTCTGATTTTAACCTGAACAGTTTTTAGCCCCTTGGGGTTTGGAGTGAATTTCAATCCCATTTTGGTCTGATTTTAACCAACAGATTCTAAAGCAGTTGACATCGAAATAAAAGAGAATTTCAATCCCATTTTGGTCTGATTTTAACGTTGATGGGAACGAAGATCGAATTTTTAAACTTTTTAAATTTCAATCCCATTTTGGTCTGATTTTAACCCTAATTCCATTGTCCTCTGCAGTAAACTATTGATATTTCAATCCCATTTTGGTCTGATTTTAACAATATTGTTTTTCTTACTTCTTCTGTTGCTTCTATTAATTTCAATCCCATTTTGGTCTGATTTTAACTTTGACCCTACGGCATGCCATATAACATGACCCTTTTTGTATTTCAATCCCATTTTGGTCTGATTTTAACAAAAGAGAACAAAATTTTAGGAAATATATGTGGCCATATTTCAATCCCATTTTGGTCTGATTTTAACTGGCCCTTGGCCACATTAAGGGCTTTCTCCTCTAATTTCAATCCCATTTTGGTCTGATTTTAACATATTCTTTTTTGATCTTGTATAGCATGCTGGTAGCAATTTCAATCCCATTTTGGTCTGATTTTAACTGGTCATTTGACCTTGTAGAGCTCCGTGTAGAAAAAATTTCAATCCCATTTTGGTCTGATTTTAACGAAAAAGACTTCAATGAATATGACTCAGTAAGAGTCAAATTTCAATCCCATTTTGGTCTGATTTTAACTCGTATGTTATTGGTATTGTGATTGTTGCTTTTTTTCTATTTCAATCCCATTTTGGTCTGATTTTAACTGCTCTTTTCACCTCCTATATTTTTTTTCTTGTTTTGATTTCAATCCCATTTTGGTCTGATTTTAACATATTCGCCGCTTCAGCGTAAGACCCATCATAATCAATTTCAATCCCATTTTGGTCTGATTTTAACCTATTGACTTGTATCATATTCCTGCTCATACTTTGATTTCAATCCCATTTTGGTCTGATTTTAACCTGATTTTAACCCTTGTCGACGCACGTACTTGTACTCAACACGTCTGATTTCAATCCCATTTTGGTCTGATTTTAACCCTGGAAGAGCTAATTGAATACTCTCTCAAAGATTTCAATCCCATTTTGGTCTGATTTTAACCAATAGAGAACGCAAATGTCGTATTCTACACCCACATTTCAATCCCATTTTGGTCTGATTTTAACAACTGTACCTGAGGAACCTTGAGCTGATTAAGAAGCTCAATTTCAATCCCATTTTGGTCTGATTTTAACTTTTCTGAAACTCACCACATTCGATTTGTTATTGACCAATTTCAATCCCATTTTGGTCTGATTTTAACAAAAAAGACTCACACGAGGTGAAAATCAGAACATATAAATTTCAATCCCATTTTGGTCTGATTTTAACAGGTCTTTGATGAGCTTATAAAAGCCTATGACAAAAATTTCAATCCCATTTTGGTCTGATTTTAACAGGGCGATTTTTTCTTTCTTTTTGTTTTATCTTTTTTCTTGTTGGTTG
>JACIWB010000066.1 GCA_014361245.1 Thermoplasmatales archaeon
ATCCCCCCATGTATAGTATCTAAATCTGCACTCTAGATTACAAATAAAATCTTAAAGCCTTCTAAAATTAAAAAATTTTGAATCAAAACTTTCTACAATATAATATTGTATCATGCCAATAGACCCCAATAGATTCTACAATATACTATTGTAAAATACCAATAGAATACAGTAAATATTCGTAGTCTACAATAGATTATCGTAACGCGAAAATATACTACAATATTATATTGTAGAATCTACAATAGAATACAATATGAAATACTTAGAATCCATAATCAGGTGTTATGAGCGCAGATACAAGCGTAAAGACCGTCAATACACCACCACACAATACACAATCAACCTAAAAAAAGACAAAGTAGAATCAAAAGGCTTCAAATGCAACCAAGAAGTATGTATACTCCCAAAACAAGAATTCCAAGAACTAATAGAAACATACCAAAAATATGAAAAAATACTAGAAGAAAACAGACAATTAACAAAACAACTAGCCCAAGCACAAAACGAATATGATAAATTAAAAAATGAACACAGACACCTACAAGAAGTGTACAAGAAAAGAGAAAAACAAATCAGCCACCTGGAAAACGAAGTAGAAAGACTACAAAACAGGGGCATACTACAGATAATCCTGGAAAAATTAACCAAAAGAAAAGCAATAGAAGAACCCAAGGAATAGTATTTTGGATTCAATGAGTATCTTCCCATCATTTTACGCACAAATGTGCAAAATAAGATAAAAGATGAACATTTAAAAATATGAATTCTGTGATAGTTCGGTTAATTTTTTAGGATTTTATTATTTTTCACGAAAAAATAATATCAGAATTGAAAAAAATTAAAAAATTGGGGATTTTCTTGGCTCTATTAAATCAAAAAATAGAAGGACTGAAATGGATAAGTTACTTTGATGGCATAAACAACGAACTGAGATTACCACTTGTCCACTTCTTTGAGGGCTTTGGCCAAATTTCTGGCTATTGCGTACGATAATGTGGGGGGTACAGCTTCACCAACTTTTTTATATTTATTTGTAACGGAACCCGGTAATTCCCAATCAAGGGGGAAACCTTGGATCGCCTTATACTCATTTACGCTTAAAGGTCTTTCTTCCCAAGGGTGAATCATCATGCTCCCCTTCATGGAGGGGCTAGTTACAAGGGTGGGGGACGGCTCGAACCAACACAGTCTCCTGTAAAACCCCATCTTACCCCCACCTGCATAAAGTGCGTTGTTCATCGCTTCTCTTTTAAATCTGTCCGGTATTTGCCTCCAATTGCCACCTGCTGGTACATATCGCATATAAGTGGCGTACTTGGGTGGTAAATTGATAAATTCGCCTGGTTCAATACCCATTATTGCGTCAAAAAGTGTTCGCCATGGTTTTAATAATTTTAAAGATGGTAAATTGGGCTTTTTATGGGTTTTTTCAGGTATTAGAGGTATTTTAACTTTTAAGTCCGGTCTCAAGCCTATTATTATAACCCTCTTTCGTTTCTGTGGTGTTCCATAATCAGCGGCGTCTAAAACGCCTTGGAAAATCCTATAGCCAGTGTTTTTGAGCTCATCCAGAATAACCTTCCAAACACTTCCCTTTCGCTCTTCGGGCAATAGTTTCCTTTTTCCACGCTCTTTTATTGGTACATGTTTTATTCTAGCATTTAACAAACCTGTGACTTCTTCCATTACAAAAATCTTTGGTTTAGCCTCATTGATTACCCTAATATACTCCCTAAGAGGTGAAGCCCGGGGGTCATTTAGCCCCATCCTTTTACCCGCAGTAGAAAATGGTTGGCATGGGGGCCCACCTGTGAGCACGTCTATATCACCTTTATCTTCGCCGGCCGTTTCTAGTAAAGTTTCAGTTGGGATATTTTTAATGTCATCGAGGATAAATGGTATTTCTGGGCGGTTAGCAGAGATGATTTCTTTAGAAGCAGGGTCTATGTCAACAGCTACTCTAGTATCGAAACCTGCCCATTCGAAACCTAAATCTAATCCAAAACTACCTGAAAACAACGAGATGGAACTAAATCCGTTAGACCTAAGTTTTGTACCCTCGGGGACGCCCCTACATTTTATATTCCTTGAATATTCACTTAATATGCTCTTGTCGATATTTACCCATTTCCTTAATGTATCTTTATAATCTTGTGGTGGTTCGCTTGACTCCATGCGGTTAAGGATTTCTGACAAAATTTCGATTAGATCTTCTCTTTTTTTTATTCCTGTTTCAATTACTTCTAAATCTGCCAAAGCAGATATATATGCCCGTATATCACCCATACCAATTCCTTTTTTGCCCCTGAAACTTTCTATTATGTTAAAATACTTTGCTAACACTTCGCTTTCACGTGCTTTCATTTTTGCACCTTCTTGATTTTTTTGATGGTTATATTACCCTTAGTGGTTAGTAACCATTCTAATTCATCCCCATTATCCAAATCCAAAATTTTCCTGACAGCAAAAGGTATTGTAGTGTAGCCTCGCCCCCAAATTTTTGATTTACCTAACTTTGGCACGTTTAACACCATACATGTAATTATACATGTAATTATACATGTATTCTCTTATAAATTTTTTTATATAAATAATTTACAAACAATTATTAAAGGTCATCCAATGGGGGGATTTTATACCAAATCTATGCCCAAAATCCGAAGAGGAATTCAATTCACGGGAAAGAAAAGTTGAACTTGAAATCAGGCGCTTTAGTAAAAAAGCCAATAGATTAATTGAAAACATCAAAGTGGAGGATTTAATAGATAAGGGTGGTATCAATCCATATCTCGTAACTGCATTGGGGTTTAAAACGATAGAAGAAGCCGTAGAGTTTTTTGTAATGCGCAGAGTTGAAAGAACCTTAGGAACAAGTTTTGGAAATATCCTTGAAAAATTTATTATTATTATTTTCGGGGGTAAAAGCGGTAAGGATGTGAATAGCAACTGCAAAAAACGGCAAGTGAAAGATAAATCTTGGCTTTGTTGGTGGGATGTTGTCATTGATAGACCCATAAAAGATGGCAATGAAAAATGGAATGGGATCGTGATGGCCGTCAAGAGTGGCCCTGCAAATATGGATAAAGATCAGGTGGAACATTTTTGTCAAAAGGCCAGACAAGCAGAGGAAAAAGGTTACAGGCCGTATTTGATATTTGTTTATGGAAAAGAAGCTTGGAGTGTTATAACAACCACCCTCAAAAGTCAGGGTTTCCATCCCAAGAGGTATCTGAGAATAGGTAAAGAAGTTTTTGAGGAATTCTTTGATGACTCGGGCTATTATAAAAGGGCTCTGGAATTATTTAGTGTTGGGGGTTTAAGTAAAGATTTATTTGAATTAATAGACACAAAAAAGGCTGCTTTAGTCAAAGAATTGACAATTAAATATGGCAAAAACTTAAACGAGTTTTTACAGAGCACTTTTTAACCACTAACTTCTTTCGCTTTTAAATTTATGATATTCCAAAAGTGAATTTGTGGAAGATGCTGATATGTTGCCTAAATTTTACTTCGACCCAAAACCATATGAGAGGTCACCACCTTGCCTGAATTCGATAATAAAAAGAAGTTATTCATAAAAACAATGCTTAATTTCTGGGAAAGAAAAAAACGTGATTTCCCTTGGAGACGTACAAAGAATCCATACAACTTACTCGTGACCGAGATACTCCTTAGGAGAACAACAGCCCAGCATGTCATGAAAATATACCACAAATTTTTTAAAAAGTACAAGTCATTTCAGGATATTTTGGAAACCCCGGAATCAGAGATCGCCAAAGATCTCTGGAGACTTGGCCTTTCAAATCAACGGTCAAAACAACTCAAAAAACTCGCAGAAATCATAGTACATGAACATGGTGGCAAAATACCCACAGAAGAGTCTGAAATCTTAAAATTACCAGGTGTTGGTAACTACACATGTGCAGCTCTCATGTGTCTAGCGTTTGAGAAACCAGCTGCAATGGTAGACTCTAATTTTGTACGGGTAGTCAAAAGGTATTTTGGAGGCCATTATAAAAATTTGGATTATAATCACAAAGAGTTATGGAAATTTGCAAGATCACTTGTACCTGAAGGCAAATGTAAGGAGTTTAACCTTGGTTTAATGGATTTTACTGCAATTATATGTGTCCCAAAAAAGCCAAAATGCACTAAATGTAATTTGGCAGCCCTATGTAGTTATAAAAAATCAAATCTTTAATACGAGTAGATCTTTGTTTGTGAATATTTCCTTACTATCAACTAATCGTGATAATATTTTTTACAATGAGATTTTTTTTCGGTTTCTAAAGAATGTAGCTTTACCTAGCCAGGTCATGAATGTGTGGATTTCGACTTGTAATGAGAATGTACAAATTGAGCCAGGGACACACTAAATTTCGATTTGTAACACAAAGGACACAAAGTTAATACTTATTATGTGGAATGTACACACGGATTTCAACTTGTAAGGGGAATTAGGTGTGGACTCACACACCAAATTTCGATTTGTAATGGGAATGTACCCTGCCCTTGTTAATATTTATTGAGTTGATTTT
>JACIWB010000067.1 GCA_014361245.1 Thermoplasmatales archaeon
CCTTCAAATCTTTTGATTCAGCGAATGCTTTTCTTAGTCTTAGGAGAATAATTTATAATTTTGTAAGAGGAGATGAAAATAGAGCTATGAAAGCTGATATAAATTTAGAGCTTGGACAAAATAGATTATATACTCTTATAAAATTTTGATATAAGAGATATCATTCATTTCGAGGAGAATCTTAAATTTTTTGGGATGCTGTTAACTTTAGCATTGCATTAACTCTTGCAAATGCTACTATAAATCTTTCATATTCATTATCCATTTTTACCACTCTACAATAAAAAACTGTAGTTATTGGATAAACTCTGATGGCTCTATCCAATTATAATAGAAAACATAAATGGAAAACCAGAGCTTCACATGTTTTATTTTCCATCTCTTGCTTGGAAAATAGTTATCAAAATGTTCTATCTTTTCAGTATCAAATACCATGACCTTTCGTCTGTTTCGCATCGCACACACTGGGGCTTTTATCTGAGATGCTATTTTCAAATACATCTCTTAGCGACAATCTGCACAGATATAGAAATAAGCTGTAAAGTATTATTTCCGCTGGTTTTTTCTCTCATAATGATACATTTTTCTTTCAATAATTGCATCCCATCCTATAGATGCATTTGGTGATAAAATGCAAAAAAGGGATGGGATGCATATTTTTATCGAAAATTTTGGTTAAGTTAACAGCACCCTCAGGAGCATAGAATAAATCATTTTTATTTCTTACTTAAAATGCGGAAATTGGCTGTAATGTTAGTTAATCAAGCCAATCCGAGAAAAAAATATTTATTCAATCTTTATTTCAAAATCATGAAAATATTTATTGATACCGCTGATATAGATGAGATAATAGAAGCAAAAAAATGGGGGGTTGTTGATGGAGTAACTACAAATCCAACACTGATTAAAATAGCTTTTGAAAAATTCAGAAACAGGATGAGTATGGAGGATTATATAAAGGAAATTTGCAAAATTGTTGATGGACCAGTAAGCTTGGAGGTAAAAGGATTTAAAGAAGAGGAAATGATAAAAGAGGCAAGAATTCTTAATGAAAAATTCAATGAAAAAAATAATGTCGTAATAAAAATTCCGATTTGTACATCTCCCGAAGAGCCATTTGAAGGAGTAAAAGCAATAAAAAAGCTTGAAGAGGAAGGAATAAAAACAAACGCAACACTTGTGATGAGCCCGACGCAGGCATTGCTTGTTGCGAAGGCGGGCGGAAGTTATGTCAGCCCATTTGTTGGAAGAATTGATGATTATATAAGAGATAAGCTGGGCATAAAATATGGGAAATGGGATTATTATGATTACAATATGGTTAGGAAAATTGAAGAAAGAATGCTTGAAGCTGGGGATATTTTGGAGGCGTATAAAAAGAATTCTGGAATAAATTACTCGGATAATGGACTATACAGTGGTGTAGATATGGTAAAAAGCATAGTGAATATATACAGGGCATACAAATTTAAAACAAGGATAATTGCAGCAAGCATAAGGAATGCACGGCAGGTGAGGGAGATAGCTGAGTTAGGAGTTGATATAGCAACAATTCCATTCAGCGTTTTGAAAGAAATGATTGTACATCAAAAAACCGAGGAAGGAGTAAAAAAATTTTTTGAAGATACTGTGGAGGAATACAGAAAAATATTCATGTAATTTTCCAGATTATTTTCCTTCTCTTCAACTCTTTTAAAAATTTATTTCCATCTATTGCAAGTTCGGGGGGCTTAGCCCCTTTTTCCGCTTCTTCATCAACCACCATTTTTGCTATTATTGATGTTGGAAAACCAGTTGTTCTTGCCATTGCAGAAAAGTTTTCTTTATCATCGTAATAATCGATCAATTCGGCGGTCCTTTTTTCGCTATATATTCTTGCGAGGACAACATCCTTTTCATTCTTTGAAAGATTTTTATCAAGAATTTTTTCTGTAAATTTTCTCGCATTTTTTTCAAAAAATCCAAGCTCCTTTAAAATTTTAATTTTTTCTGCATGCTTTGCATATCTTACTGTTTTATAATCAAGATTTCTAATTCCTTTCATGGTTTCTAAAAGCGTGGATGTCCCTCCATGTGTGTAGAACGCTTCTAAATTTTTAAACCCTTTAAAATAAATTTTTTCTATTCCAGATAGAGATTTAACCCTGCATATTTTTCTATTTCTGATTATTATTGAGTCCTCTATATATTCATTCAACAGCCCATGAACAGAGAAAGATAAAGAATATTTTAGAACTCCTTTCGGTTTCTGCGGCAAGCCGCCAACCCTTATATGCATTTCCTTCGCATTTTCCCATATATGATAAGCAATTATATTTGTCATTCCAGGAGCCAAGCCACAGTCGGGTATTATGCTTATCCCCGCTTTTTTGGCCTTTTCATCCAGCATTAATTCTTTTCTAACAATATCACTATTTCCGCCTAAATCAATAAAATTTGTTTTTGTTTTTATTGCAATTTTTGCAAGTTTATAATTGAAATCATAAGGAAGAGCGCTTATTGCAATATCTTCTTTTTTCATCTCTCTTTCAACATCTTTTTCATTTCTTGCATCCAGTTTAAAAAAATTTTTAATGCTTACATCTTTTACATCACATATTCTTACATCCAATCCCTGTTTCATTAAATCATGTGCAATTGCCCTTCCCATTTTCCCCGCACCCAAAACAAGAGCCATAATGGATAATAAAAATAATTTTTTAATTTTATCTTTTTAAAAAAGCAAAAATTCTTGTTAATTATAATGGATAATAAAAATAATTTTTTAATTTTATCTTTTTAAAAAAGCAAAAATTCTTGTTAATGCAATAATTATTAAAAAGAGAGAAAGGAAAACACGCTTCTACGGGCCTGAAGGGATTTGAACCCTTGATCTGCAGCTCCGAAGGCTGCCGCCTTTTCCGCTAGGCTACAGGCCCGAATATTTAAATATCCAGGCTTTATAATCCTCGCCCATGCTAACGCCAACAGCACCCGCATTTATTTCATTTTTTCCATCGTTATCAAAGTCCCCGACACATGTCACCGCAAGCAAGCCGTATGTATCATTTATTAGATATTCCTCCTCATATTCGTTTCCATTCCACTGCAAAATATGAATTTTATCCGTTCCAACACAAACTTCTGGCAAGGCATCATTATCAACATTTCCAACATCTATTGCTTCGATTGTATCTTCCTCACCCTGCCAAAAAGCATCGAATAATTTTTCATACGATGAATTATTCCATCTATAAATGCAGAGGCGCGGGGCATAAAATGTTACATGTATTTCATTTATTCCATCTCCATTGCTATCCTTTCCAACACATCCAAAAACCTGATACTGAAATCTTTCTATTGTATTTGAGATAAATTTTTCTCCATCCCATTTAAGCACAACTAAGTCGCGACCATGTCCAACTATAACCTCGTTTTTTCCGTCATTATCAACATCTGCAATCCATGGGAAATATATTGCTTCATTTCCCCAGCTCGCTTCTTCCACAAACTTGCTTCCATCCCATCTTATAGCAACAAGTGATGGAGCATTATTGAAGCCACCTGTAACAATAACTTCATTAATTCCATCGTTATCATAATCCCCAACTATGCAGTCAAGAGTTGTTCCCCATCTCTGCCCGTCATAAACAACATACATCCCTTCCTTTTTATATCTCAAACCATTCCATTCAAAAAATGAGAAGTGGCGACCCCAGGCAACCCCTATTTCATTTTTTCCATCATTATCTATATCCCCTACGCAAAATCCAGTTGCTGAACCAAAAGGCTGTGGAATGCCAAAAAGGCTATAACCAATCCCAAAAACAGGGTCAACAATTCTTGCCTGCTCATAATATGTCTGCTTTCTCTCATCCCATTTCATAACCCTCAAAAAAGGATCTCTTCCCCCTATAAGCAATTCATTTTTTCCATCATTATCAGCATCGCCAACAGGCTGCGGCCCCTCATAGCGGGCGGACCACCACCACAGGTTGCCATAACTCTTTTCCCATTGGATAATAAATTTTCCTCCTTCAGAAGTGCTACCACAGATGTTGCCAAAAATCAATACTGCAACTAAAATCGGAATTATCACTTTCATGCGTAGAATATATCAAACAGTTTAAAAATTTTATGTTCATTGTCATTATCTCCGAAAGTGAAAATTTAGAATTCCCCGAAAATTTCGTGATATTTATAAACATGTTTTCATTTTCCATTTAAGGGGATGGAAAATGAAATGCCCATATTGTGGATGTGAAGATGTTGTAAAGGCGGGTAAAAGATACAATAAGCATGTTGTAAAGCAGATTTATAAATGCAATGGATGCAAAAGAAGATTTGTTGAAAGAGATGGATTTGAAAAAATGATGTACCCAAAAGAAATAATTTTGAAAGTTCTCCATTTATATGCAGAAGGATTATCTCTGTCCAAAATAAGGGATTATATATGGCAACATGAAGG
>JACIWB010000068.1 GCA_014361245.1 Thermoplasmatales archaeon
TCTTTTGATTATTTTAAATCCTATTATTCTTTTGCAATTCCAGTTGCAATAGGAAGCGCATCATCGCTTATAGTAACAAATTTTGATAGAGTTGCAATCCAAATTTTTTATGGGGCAGAAGAGGTTGGACAATATTTTGCTGTTTCAAATCTTTCCCGATTCCTTGTTCTCTTTATTTCAGCGGTTACAAGTCTTTTATTTCCAATTGTATCAGAGCTATATACAAAAAATGATTTAGAAGAAATAAAGAGAGTTACAAAAATTTCTGAGAGATACCTAAGCATGATTGTATTTCCAATAGTAGCTACAATGATTTCTCTTTCATATGCAGTAATTCATATTCTTATCAGTGATAAATATTTGCCAGCCATCTCAGTTTTGCAAATTTTCCCTATTTTTTTAATATTGGAAGCATTGAGCTCACCCTACTCAACAATGCTATCTGGAATGAATATGCCAAAATATGAGAGGAATAGGCTCGCAATAATAGCATTTTCAAATGTAATATTAAATCTAATTTTGCTCCCGAAAATCGGGTTGATTGGAGGAGCAATGGCAATAGTTTTTTCTTATTTAGCAGGGCTGATTTACATAAGAATTGTTTCATTTAAGATTGCAAAAACTGGATTTAATTACAAAGTAGTGATGCATGCAATTTCTGCGATTATTTCATATTTTGCTATAATTTATACCACCAAATTTTTTACAATAGCAAGATGGTATTATCTTATTGCATTTTCCATGCTTTGCTTTTTAATTTATTTCTTTGTTCTATTTATTTTGGGAGAATTTAAGAAAGAAGATTTTGTTTTCTTTGCAGATGCATTAAATCCTTTTAAGATGATTGGGTATGTAAGGGATGAGATAAAAAATAAATAAATGTTAAAGATAACGATTGCAATGAAAAAAATAACAGTTATAATTCCAACGATGAACTGCGAGAAAGATCTAGAAGAATGCTTGCTTGCTCTTAAAAATCAAAAATTCAAAGATTTTGAAATTCTTGTTGTAGATGGGCATTCAGAGGATAATACAGTAGAGATAGCAAAAAAATATGGAGCAAAGGTTATTTTTGATGAAGGAGCTACAAGGGCAAGTGCTTGCAACAAAGCTCTGGAAAATGCAGCAACGCCATACATAGCTTTTACAGATGCAGATTGCCTGCCGCCGCCTAACTGGCTTGAAAAAATAGTTGAAGATTTTGAAGAAAATGATGTTGCAAGCGTAGGAGGAGCAAACTTCTCGCCAGATAGCGATAATGATTTTGCTAAATGCGTTGATATTGTTTATTCATCTCGCTTCGTTACTGGCACAGCAAGATATGGAAAAGTTTATAGCGAAATTACTGAAATTGAGCATAATCCAGGATGCAATTCCGCATATAATATGAAATTTATTAAAGGAATAAAATTTGATGAAAGCCTGCCAACTGCTGAAGATGTTGTTTTTGACTATGAAATAAGGAAAAGAGGAGGAAAAATTATTTTTGACCCAGATATTGGCATGCCTCATAAGAGAAGGAATAACTTAAAAGGATTTTGGAAGCAGATATATAGATATGGGCTTGGGCGGGCGATTGCAAATAAAAAATATCCTGAGCTTGCAAGCATTTTCCATGTTTTGCCATCTCTTGCAATAATTTTACTGCCAATTTATATAATTTTTTCAATAGTTTTCTGGATTTTCTTTTCTCCAATATTCCTTTATTTACTCTTTGCTTTTTTAATTTCTTATTTTCTTCTTTGCTTATATGGTTCAGCAACTTCCTATTCTAAATATAAAAATGGAAAAAGAATAATAAAATCGGCTTTTCTTATCCCAATTGCCCATATTGCCTGGGGAATTGGATATATTAAGGGAATGAGAAAATGAAGGTTGGTCTATTAACATTTCAGAGTTCGAGATACATAAGATATGTTGGAGTAGGTAGGTACGAAGAAGATCTTATAAATGGTCTAAATGGGTTAGGAATTAATATTGAAAAAATAATTTTGAATGAAAAAGAAATAGGAATAAATCCAGCTATTAATAGAATCTGGGTGATGGGGCTACAATATTTCAGTAAGCCAAAAAAGAAATATGATATCTACCATGCATCTTCTCAATTTACAGCTACAAAGTATGCAGATATCGTTACTGTTCATGATGTTATTGGGCTAAAGGATATTCCTGAAGTAAAGGAAACAATAAATGTTTTTGAAAAAGGATTGTGGCTTGCTTGCTTACCATTGATAAGGAAAGCAAAAAGAATAATTTGCGTAAGTAATGCAACAAAAAATGACTTAATAAGAATTACTAAAATAAGGGAAAATAGGATAAGAGTTATTTATCAAGGAGTTGATGAAAAATTTTACCCAGATAAAGACAAGGAATTTAAAGAAAAAATATCTCCTTCTCTTCTTTTTGTAAGTGAGTTAAGATTTTATAAAAATGCCCATCTCGTGCTAAAGGCAATGAAAATTTTAAGAGAAAAGTATGGTGAGGATTTTAACTTTTTCATAGTTGGAAAAGAGAGCAAAACAAGTATGAAATGGTGGAATAAATGGAAGGATTTCATTTTGAAAAATAACTTAAAAGTCGAATGGCTTAAAGGAGTTGATGACGATATGCTGAGAAAATATTACAGCAATGTTGATTTATTTGTATGGCCATCTCTGGCTGAAGGATTTGGTTTGCCTCCTTTAGAAGCAATGGCATGTGGAACAAATGTCGTATGCCTTGATAATGAAATAAATAGAGAAATTTTGCAGGATAAGGCATTTTATTCTTCAAATAGCGAAGAAGATTTTGCAAGAGCAATAATGAAGGCAATTGAAGAAAAAAAGCCAGAAAAAGAATTGATTGTTCATGCAAAAAAATTTGATTGGAAAAAAACAGCAAAAGAGACAAAAGAAGTTTATGAAGAAATAATATGAAAGTAGAAAAATAGGATATATGCTATTTAAAGTGGATGATGCTTTTGTTTATGATAAAGGAAATGGATTAGCATGCACATGCAAAGAATATATTTTTAATAAAAATTGCAAACATATTGAGAAAGTTAAGAAAATGCGCTCACTTTAACTTTTTTTCCAATTCCATACATAGCATATGCAAAATAGTGATATGCGTCTCCTGTATAATTGGGGTTAGCTCCGAATTCACGAATATTGTTTTGTTTGCGTATGCCTTTAGCTTGCCACCGCTCTTGCCTGTGAGGGCTATGGTGTATGCTCCTCGTCTATTAGCTTCTACTATTGCATAAAGAACATTCTCACTTTCTCCTGATGTGCTTATTCCAAGAACAATGTCGCCTTTATCCACTAATGCTTCTACTTGTCTTTTAAAGATTAATTCATAGCCATCATCGTTTGCTATTGCAGTTAGAATAGAGGTGTTTGTATTGAGGGCAATTGCCTTATATGGCTTTCTTGTAAGCAGGAATTTACCAACAAGCTCGGCAACAAAATGCTGGGCATCGGCTGCGGAGCCACCGTTGCCAAAGGCAATAATCTTCTTGTCTTTCTTTAATGCATCAGCCATTATGTTTGCTACTTCTTCAATTTCATCTATGTTTATGCTTTGTCTTGCTCTTATTCCTTCTTCAATGTATTCTTTTGGAGTCATCTAATCCCCAAATTTCAAGTCCATTCTTAACAAATTCAACATTTCTCAATTCATATCCAGCAAGGGATTTTATCAGCTCGTGCTTATGCTCTTCATCAGTAAATAGCAATGCATACCCTCCTCCACCAGCCCCAAGCAATTTATAGCCAAGTGCTCCATTTTTTTCGCATTTTTCAAAGAAAGCATCTATTTGAGGGTTTGTTATTCCTTCGCTCAACTGCTTTTTATGCTCCCATTCTTCTTTTAGCAATTCCCCAAAATCTTCAAAGCTTCCTTTGTATATCCTATTTTTTATCTCAACAGCAAGCTTTTTAATTTCTTCATAATGCTCAAGCACTTCTGAACTATACATTGTTTTCTGCATCTGCTTGTGAATTATACCAGAAAAACGAGGTGTATGAAGATTTACCAATATAAGGCGGAATTGTAATTCATTTATAACATCATTTTTTATTTTCATTCTATTTACAATTACATCATCTTTTTTGAATTCTATAAAGTTAAATCCACCGAATGTGCTTGCATATTGATCCTGCATTCCTCCAGCAATGCCTAAATCTTCCCTTTCTATTTTATACGCTAATTCTGCTATTTCATATTCATTTAAGTTTATATTCAGCCATTTTTTAAATGCTCCGACCAATGAAACCATCATTGCAGAAGAAGAACCCAAGCCGGAGCCGTATTCCGTGTCGAGGTGAGAGATTAAATAAAAACCCTGCTCTGGCTTAAAACGCTTTATTATTGCATCAAAAAAAGGAGATTTTTCTCCTTTAGTATTCCCATTTTCCAAATTTATACTATAATCAATATTAAATGCCGGCTCTTTTATTATAA
>JACIWB010000069.1 GCA_014361245.1 Thermoplasmatales archaeon
TTCCGGTTGGGTGAGGGCGAGGTACAGGCGCTTTGCTGCCGCTTGTTCTGCTTCCTTTTTGGATCTTCCCCGGCCCAAAGCGGAGTGTCCGCCGGCAAAAACCTCCACGGTGAACACCTTTTTATGTTCTGGACCTTCCTCGGCCACCACCCGGTATTCCGGAAGCTCCCCGAACCGGGCCTGCACGAGTTCCTGAAGAAGCGATTTATAATCGGGGCTTTCCTGGGCGTAGCGCGCGATCTCCGAAGCGAAGAGTTTTTCCACGAGGTCCCGCACAGCCGGGTAGCCGTGGGCGAGGAAGGCTGCGCCAAGGAGGGCCTCCAGGGCGGAGGCCAACACGGAAGGCCGCTCCCGCGCTCCAGCTTCCTCCGCGCCTTTTCCCAAAAGGAGATGTTTTCCCAGCTCGATGCGGCGAGCCACCTCCGCCAATACCGGCCGGGACACCACCACGGCCCGGATCTTCGTGAGCTCCCCTTCCTCCCGCTCGGGAAAGCGGCGAAAGAGGATCTCCGTCACGGCCAAATTGAGGACGGCATCGCCCAGGAACTCCAGGCGTTCGTTGCTTTCCTCCCCCGTCTCATTGGCGTAGGAAGAATGGGCCAAGGCCATGCGCAACAGATCCTTGGGGATGGAAAGGCCCAAGGGCGTAACAACGCTGAAGTTTCCCATTAGCTCCAAGTTTGGCCGCTTCCAAGCACGGGGTCAATATGCGACCTATAATGGGGGAAGGGGGTCATCATGGACGGGGCGCGGCGCGTGTCCACTGGAATTCCTGGCCTGGACGAAGTCCTTCTTGGCGGTTTCTTGCCCAGTCGGACCTATTTGGTGGTGGGAGCTCCGGGAACGGGAAAGACCATTTTGGCCCTCCAATGGTTGCGGGAAGGCGCAAAGCACGGCGAACGGAGCCTGTATATAACGCTGGCCGAGCCCATTTCTGAAATCATGAAGAACGCGGCCGGATTTAATTGGGACCTGCGGGGAATCGAGACCGTAGATCTCTCCCCCCAAGTAATCGCCGGCCAAGAAAGTTTCCAGGAGTACCGAGTGTTTCCGCCCAGCGAGGTGGAGGAGCCCCTCCTTTGGGACCGGATCTGGCAGGCTGTAACCGAGCATAATCCCCAACGCCTGGTCCTGGATCCTGTCACCATCCTCAAGGATCTCTCGCCGGATCTCTACCAATTCCGCCGCAACCTTCTTCGCTTGGTGAGCCGCCTTAACGCCCAAGGCCTCACCACCATTCTTGTTGCTGAGCCCGGAGATGTAGCGGAGGAAAAGACCCTGGCCCTGGTGGTGGACGGGGTTCTCCGCCTCACGCGCACGGTAGGACCGAGCCGGCTGGTGGACCTGCGCGCGGTGGAGGTGGAGAAATTCCGGGGATCGGATTACCTCCCGGGACTGCATCCCTTGCGCATCACTGCCCAAGGCATCGAAGTTTTTCCCCACCGGGTTTTCCCGCTTGTTGGCCCGGCGAAAGTCGGGGAAAAGATCAGCACCGGCATTCCTGGGTTGGATCAGATCATCGATGGCGGGCTTGAGGCTGGGACAGCGACCCTGATCAGTGGACCGGCGGGTGTGGGCAAGACCACCCTTGGGCTACATATACTGGCCAGCGCCGCCCAGCGCGGAATCCCCGGGGTTCTCTACACCTTCGAGGAGCAGCCCGCGACCTTGCTTGCCCGGACCGAAGGCGTGGGCATCCCCCTCCACTCCCTCGTCAATTCTGGAAAAATCAGGATCTTGGCCATCAGCCCTCTGACCTTTTATCCCGACGAATTCTTCCAACTGGTGCGCCGCCATGTGGAGGAAGAAGGTCGAAAAATGGTAATGCTGGATAGCCTTCGGGGATATAACCTGGCCATGGAGGAGTTCGGAAGCCTCACCGCCCACATCCACAACCTCGCCGCCTATTTGGCCAGCCAAGGGGTCACCTCCCTTTGGCTCACGGAGATAGAGAAGATCGTGGGGGAGCTCTCCCTCACGGAGCTTGGGGTGAGCTTCGTCTTCGACAATGCCATTCTTCTTCGGTACGTGGAGCGCTTTGGCCAGCTTTTGCGGGCCATTGGGTGCCTGAAGAAGCGCGGCGGCCGGGCAAGCCCGGAGGTACGGGAGTTCCAAATCACGCCGCACGGATTGCGGGTGGGAGAGGAGCCGTTACGCATCCCCGGCTTTTTCAGCGGGATCGCCAAAACAAAGGAACGCGAAGGATGATGAAAAAAGCCCTAGTGTTGGTGCGCAACCCCACGGATCGAAAGCTTTTGAGCGCGGCCCTTGCGGATTTCGGCCTGGAGACGTGTTTCACCCACGCTTTGAACGCGGAAATTCCTTCGGAACTCGCGGTGGTTCTGGTGGAGGAGGCGCTTGCTGAGCTTTGGAAACATGAACTCCTTTCCCTAAAACAGCGGGCCACGGCGGAGCTCCGGTTCCTTCCCGTGCTTGTGATCGTTCCCCAAGGGAGGCCCGTGGAGAAATGGCTTTCCCTGGGATTCGACGATATCGTGACCATCCCCATCTCCCGAAAACTCTTGGAGACCCAGGTGACGAGCTGGACAGAGCTTTCTGAGGAGACGGCGGGAAGGTTCCGAGAGCTCGTGGAGACCGCGCAGGTTGGGTTTTACCGCACCACCCCGGAGGGCAAAATCCTTTATGCCAACCCGGCCTTGGTGAAGCTCCTTGGCTATGAATCCCTCGCCGAGCTAGCTCAACGGGATCTTTCTCGCGAGGGATTCGCTCCGG
The DNA here is from genome assembly GCA_014361245.1 of Thermoplasmatales archaeon. Classification (NCBI taxonomy): domain Archaea; kingdom Methanobacteriati; phylum Thermoplasmatota; class Thermoplasmata; order Thermoplasmatales; species Thermoplasmatales archaeon. The sequence goes on from JACIWB010000069.1 coordinate 2,734, forward strand.
AATCGCCGCGGACACGCTTCCAGGAGGCCGTGGAAAAAGAAGGGGTTGTCACGAACTATGAGGCCGTTTGGCTCACCAGGGACGGGCAGAAAGTCTTCGTTGTGGAGTCCGCGCGAGCTGTACGGGACAAAAGCGGCAAAGTTTTGTACTACGAAGGGACCGTCCAGGACATAACTCCTTTGCGCCGCTACCAGGAAAAACTCGCCAAGATTGGGGATTTTGGGCGGAAGCTTGTTCTGGCCCGCACCACGGAAGAGGTGGCCCAGGCTGTGGTGAACGCAGCCCGCGACATCTTGGGCCTTCAGGATTGTGGGATTTTCGTGATCGAAGGAGAGCAGGTAACGCTTCTAGCCCACTCCTTGGGAACTCCACCTGGGCCTTCTTCGCTTCCCCTTCACTCCGAGCGCGGCGTCGTGCCTTATGTGGCCCGGACTGGAAGGGCCCTCTACCTTCCCGATGTGCGCAACGATCCCCGGTTCATTCCCGGCGCGCTTCCCAGCCAAAGCGAGCTTTGTCTTCCCTTGAAAATTGGGGAGCGCGTAATCGGGGTTTTAAACCTCCAAAGTCCGGAGCTTGCGGCTTTTGGTGCGGAGGAGACGCGGCTGGCTGAGGCCTTGGCCGATGTGGCCGCCATCGCCTTGGAAAATGCCCGCCTATTTGAGGAGATCACGAAAGCCAAGGAGAACCTGGCCCGCGAGGCCGCGGAGCGGAAGAAACTGTTGGAGCAGGTGGTGGCCGCGTTCTCCGCGGCCATGGGCCTCAAGGACCCGTTCACCGCCAAGCACCAGGAGCGCGTGGCGCGTCTGGCGTGCGCGATAGCTGAGGAACTTGGGCTTCCGCCGGAACAGGTGGAGGGGCTGCGTGTGGCCGCTCTTCTCCACGATGTAGGAAAAGTTTTGGCTGTGCCCAACGAGATTTTGAGCAAGCCGGGCAAACTCAGTGACCACGAGATGGCCCTCATCCGCACCCATCCGGATGTGGGCTACGAGCTTTTGTGCAATGTGGAGTTCCCCTGGCCGGTGGCGGAAATCGTTCGGCAGCACCACGAACGGCTGGACGGCTCGGGTTACCCCCGCGGCCTTAAAGGTGAGGAAATACTCCTTGAAGCACGAATTTTGGCGGTAGCCGACGTGGTGGAGGCCATAAGCTCGTTTCGCCCCTACCGACCAGCTCTGGGTTTGGACAAGGCTTTCGAGGAGATCCAAAACGCGGAGAAGTATGACCAAAACGCAGCCAGCGCCTGTCGGGCCGTGTTCGCCCGGGGCTTTACCTTTGGCTAGGGCGGGAGGATTCGAACCTCCGATCGCGGGTCCAAAGCCCGCTGCCTTACCGCTTGGCTACGCCCTAGCCCTGGTGGAGGTGGGGGGAGTTGAACCCCCGTCCGAAAACACCTTGG
>JACIWB010000070.1 GCA_014361245.1 Thermoplasmatales archaeon
ATAAATGGATTGTATTATTAGGGATCGCCGACACAAACCATTAAATACAACCAACAAGAAAAAAGATAAAACAAAAAGAAAGAAAAAATCGCCCTGTTAAAATCAGACCAAAATGGGATTGAAATGGGATAGTATCATTTCAAGTTTTTTGGATTTTCCTCTCGTTAAAATCAGACCAAAATGGGATTGAAATTTTTTTCAAACTCTCTTTTCTCAGTTTTACTGGGAGGGTTAAAATCAGACCAAAATGGGATTGAAATGTGGCCAGATTAAGCCAAGCACTCGCACTATCCTCCTGTTAAAATCAGACCAAAATGGGATTGAAATTCATTTTAATTGAAGTTGTAAATATGACAATGTTTACCGTTAAAATCAGACCAAAATGGGATTGAAATATGTATGGTCGTTTGAATTTTTCAAATTCTGTGGCGTTAAAATCAGACCAAAATGGGATTGAAATAAATTATGGGGAAATACAATTAAAGTTTGAAGAAGAGTTAAAATCAGACCAAAATGGGATTGAAATTACATTTCATTGAGTTTCTGTTCGCGCTCACTCAATGTTAAAATCAGACCAAAATGGGATTGAAATGAATTCCATGGCCTCTTTTTTCAATTTTGTTATTCTTGTTAAAATCAGACCAAAATGGGATTGAAATAACATTTTCTAATTAATTGTAAAAATGAGGGTTTTAGGTTAAAATCAGACCAAAATGGGATTGAAATATCCTAGTTGGTACCATCCGACGACGCGGCGTGGCGGTTAAAATCAGACCAAAATGGGATTGAAATTTTGATAAATCTTTTATACGTGCTGTTGTTTTCATGTTAAAATCAGACCAAAATGGGATTGAAATCACGCTTTCCTCCCCGTCGAAAATGTGGATTATGTAGGTTAAAATCAGACCAAAATGGGATTGAAATGATGGAAAAATAGTGTACAGACGTGAACACACATACGTTAAAATCAGACCAAAATGGGATTGAAATTGTGCAAAGCGTACTGCCGCATTAAAGGCGTCTCCTGTTAAAATCAGACCAAAATGGGATTGAAATGACATACATCATATAACTCACCTCCATCACTTACCTTGTTAAAATCAGACCAAAATGGGATTGAAATTTATACAGTAAGCATGCAAAAAACCCTCTTTGGAGTTGTTAAAATCAGACCAAAATGGGATTGAAATTATGCAAAGCAAGATGGACATGACAGCATTCTGTAAGTTAAAATCAGACCAAAATGGGATTGAAATTGAGAAACGTATTTTAAGCTTGTCCAGTTCTGTTTGAGTTAAAATCAGACCAAAATGGGATTGAAATTCGCAACGAGTGATGCTCCTTCCATTGGGTTTTTAAGGTTAAAATCAGACCAAAATGGGATTGAAATTCATCTAAAACTCTCTTCAACTCTCTTGAAACATCCTGTTAAAATCAGACCAAAATGGGATTGAAATCTGTTTCAAGGTGTAGGACTTCCATAGGCCCTAACCTTGTTAAAATCAGACCAAAATGGGATTGAAATAAGTTAAGGCCATATCATTGGCAATGACCGTGGACGGTTAAAATCAGACCAAAATGGGATTGAAATCTAAGCCTCTTTGTATTTTAATATCATCTTCATCAGTTAAAATCAGACCAAAATGGGATTGAAATTACCGGGTACACCCTCACAACCCCCTCTGAGAGCTCCGTTAAAATCAGACCAAAATGGGATTGAAATACTAAGATTTTAGTGGACCACCCGCCAGTTGCTTTGTGTTAAAATCAGACCAAAATGGGATTGAAATGTTAAATCACATATCAAAAGCATTGTGATCGGCAATCGTTAAAATCAGACCAAAATGGGATTGAAATATGATTCTCAAAAAAGCTCAAAAAATTGGTTAAAAAATGTTAAAATCAGACCAAAATGGGATTGAAATAACTATGAATTCTTGGGATGAAAAAGTTATAGATCGTTAAAATCAGACCAAAATGGGATTGAAATTGAAAGAAACTGACAAGGACACGGCTCCACTCTACACGTTAAAATCAGACCAAAATGGGATTGAAATGTTTGAAGATGGCCCTATCCGCGCTTGGCATACAGGGTTAAAATCAGACCAAAATGGGATTGAAATTTGACTCTTACTGAGTCATATTCATTGAAGTCTTTTTGTTAAAATCAGACCAAAATGGGATTGAAATGTTTAGTTTTATTAAGAGAACAAACCACAGAAGGATGTTAAAATCAGACCAAAATGGGATTGAAATTATTTTGGCTGCTCGTAGACTTCTCCTAGCGTTTTCTGTTAAAATCAGACCAAAATGGGATTGAAATTGGCTCGCTCGAAGGGGCTCTTATCCTTGTATTCTTCCGTTAAAATCAGACCAAAATGGGATTGAAATTCCATCCTAGGCTGTATCTGACTCTTACGCCTTCAGTTAAGTTAAAATCAGACCAAAATGGGATTGAAATAGCTGAAGAGAGTCCGTGTGTGAATTTATCCGAAAGTTAAAATCAGACCAAAATGGGATTGAAATTCTAACACCATTCCCACCTATCATAGTCCTCTGATAATGTTAAAATCAGACCAAAATGGGATTGAAATCTATACTCTTTAAATATTCTGTTATTTCGAAAAGGGTTAAAATCAGACCAAAATGGGATTGAAATGTGGACCTTCTCCTTGTGCTCGTTATCCGTCAGGGTTAAAATCAGACCAAAATGGGATTGAAATAAGTCCTGGATAAATTGAAGAGGAGAGGTGAAAGGAGTTAAAATCAGACCAAAATGGGATTGAAATCTTCCACAAGCAGGATCTATGATAGATTCATGGTAATGTTAAAATCGTGTATGCGCTGAAAGCTGCTAATGTTATCAATCTTATTCTATGATAGATTCATGGTAATGTTAAAATCAGACCAAAATGGGATTGAAATGCCATGCCACACCCATAGTATAGTATGTGATCACGATCCGTTAAAATCAGACCAAAATGGGATTGAAATTTTTTCATCCATGAAAGAAGGAAAGATCTACTTACATGTTAAAATCAGACCAAAATGGGATTGAAATATGAGAGATTGGGGAACTTTTTCTTGGATTTCTGGATCGTTAAAATCAGACCAAAATGGGATTGAAATCTTGGACGTTCAAGTGTTCTTCATCACATGTGAAGTGTTAAAATCAGACCAAAATGGGATTGAAATTTGCAATTATTTGTTGACATAATTAAGATCGTGGCTGTTAAAATCAGACCAAAATGGGATTGAAATACGAGCTGGTCAACAATATTACCGATCATTGGAAGCTTGTTAAAATCAGACCAAAATGGGATTGAAATAAAGAGGAAAATTTCGGGAATTTCTGGAAGCCGTAAAGTTAAAATCAGACCAAAATGGGATTGAAATATGGGCATGATATTAATAGTTTCTCTTTTCTTCAGTGTTAAAATCAGACCAAAATGGGATTGAAATTTACGAGCATCATTCACTGGGTATTTTACAGCACCGTTAAAATCAGACCAAAATGGGATTGAAATTGCAAAGCTGAACCCTTCAATCACATCCACCACTGCGCGTTAAAATCAGACCAAAATGGGATTGAAATGATCCTTAGAACCTTCAGGGATTCTATGCCACCACCGTTAAAATCAGACCAAAATGGGATTGAAATGCAAGAAACACAAACTATAACACGGGGATTTATTATGTTAAAATCAGACCAAAATGGGATTGAAATCTCAATCAAATTAGAGGGAGAAGATACAATCAGCATTGTTAAAATCAGACCAAAATGGGATTGAAATGCTTCACCGTCTCCTTCTCCCTGAACAACTCCTCCAGTGTTAAAATCAGACCAAAATGGGATTGAAATACAGGAAGGATACATTGACAGCGAAGACAATGAGATAGTTAAAATCAGACCAAAATGGGATTGAAATAATCAACTCTGGATTAGTATCCTTGATC
>JACIWB010000071.1 GCA_014361245.1 Thermoplasmatales archaeon
AAATAAATTTTATTTTCTTCTGGCTTATATCTAACTGGGAATAAATGAACTGTAACAAAAGTTACATGCTCCATTTTATCATTTAATCCACAACCAATTCTATAGGAATACCATGAACTTGGATAAACTTCGGGACTTGAGTAAAAATCAAGATTTTTTGGACATTCTGCATTTTCTACTGACAAGGGCAACAGTGCTGGAGAAGGACGAATCTCTTTATCTATCTTATATTCATTTATATTTCTTGGAAAAACATTTATATCTATATTGTTTGCACCGAATTCTATTTCAAATGTTTTGCTTATTTTTGGAAGGACAGGATAGCCGCCCTCCTTAAGGTAGGATGAGCCATCAATTTTTATTTCAATGTAATTTTCATCATATTTTTCAACGCTGAATTTTGGCAATGAAATGCTGTAGCCAATTTCCTTCCCGCTGCCTGCTATTGTAAATCCCGCCATGCACAATAAAAACATAATCCCTATAGCAAACATTTTCCTTTTCATTTTCATCCCTAACTAAATAGTTTATGTTTTTATATATTTTACTGGAACGGCACTTTCAACAAATTCTCACCTCTGGATTGTAAATGGCTAAAATGCAGTTAAACATCTTGCTTTGAGGATGTTTTTTAATGCCCATTTATACATGGAGCTCTATCCTAAGTAGTGGCTTGTTCTCGCAATAAACCAAGAAGCTATTAACAAATCTTATTATAGCTATTACCATGCAACGCCTTTATTTTCTGGAATTAGTAAATAATTGGGCAAATTTGTGATACCATCTGCCATGCTTCATTATTCTGCATAGTAAAGAATTATGGCAATCATAATTTCTATCTTTTTCTTGTCCCAGCAAAAGATATTTTTTTCTAACTAATTCTATTAGTTGGTGTGGCATTTCTTATTTTTTAAATTTTCAAATTCTTGATAATGCCTTTGCTGGAACAATAGCAAATTTTTTAAGTATATCAATGATTATAAACAAATGAAAAAAATAAAGCCAGCAAGAAATACATTAATTCTTTTCTTGGGTATAATTTTAATAATTTTTGTCATTCTGGTTGCGCCGTCAATTTATAAAAGTTACAAGGATATCCTGAACCCAAACCCAGATAGCGACGGCGACGGAGTGCCAGATAAAGATGATGCTTTTCCATATGACCCGAAAGAATGGAGGGATAGCGACGGAGATGGTATAGGTGATAATGCAGACAACGATGACGATAATGACGGAGTGCTAGATAGCTTTGATTATCTTCCTTATGACGATGCAAAGATAAAAATTGAGGTGCTTAAGATAAGAATAAAGGATTATCCTCTAATTGGGGATAAGAGTGATATCTTCCTGAAGATATTTATAAATAATAATGAATATAGATTTCCGGAAAAAGGCTATATCACTTTTGATATAGATAAAGATACTTATGTTGAATGTAACATTACACATGATATTGATGACAGTGTTGGCTATCATCAGATAAGAATAGAAATGTACTACAAGACGGTGGCTGGTATAGATAAAAAAATTGATATAAATCCAAAAAAAGATGAAAATTATATAAATATATCATATTATATCGGGAATAAAGTTGGGTATCAATGGCCTACGAATAAAGAGTATGAATGTTATGATGGAAGTGATGATGGGGCAAGAGAAAGAGATGCAATGATCTGCTTTAGAATAGTAACAGTTAGTTAAGATAGGAAAAAGCTAGTAAAAATTTCTAAAGTTCTGACAGTAAAAAAACTAAGAGATTAATATATTGAATTTTTATAATGATATGCGAGCAATAGATGGAAATGCAATTGCCAAAAAAATTGAAGAAGAAATAAATAAAAAAGCGGAAGATAAAGAAATAAAAATTGTTACTTTTGTTGTTGGAACCAATGAAGAATCTCTTCTTTTTGCGGATTTGAAGGATAAAGCTTGCAAGAGGGTAGGAATTGAGCATGAAATTATAGGATTTGACCTCATAAAACAGGAAGAATTTGAAAAAGAAATTGAAAAATTAAATGAGGATGAGCATATTACAGGAATAAACATTCAACTTCCTTTACCAAAAGATTTAGATTATAATAGGCTGGTTAGCAGAATTGATTACGGAAAGGATATAGAGGGAATGCATCCTTTAAATTTGGGAAATATTATTCTTGGGAAAGAAGAAATTACACCATCTACTCCTAAGGCAATTTTGAGGATAATAGAAAATGAAAAATTATCTTTAAAAGGAAAAAATGTTGTTATAATAAATCATAGCAAAATAATTGGCAAACCTCTTGCAATTTTATTGCTCAATAGAGATGCAACAGTAAGTGTGTGCCATGTTTATACAGATGATATTAAAAAATATACAATTAAAGCAGATTTGCTAATAACAGCAACAGGTGTAAAAGGGCTTATAAAGGAAGAGCACATAAAGAAAAATTGCATAGTAATTGATGCTGGAATTAAAAAAGAAAATGGAAAAATATATGGTGATTTAGATGAAAAAGCAGCGAAAAAAGCTCTCGCTTTTACTCCTGTGCCTGGCGGGGTGGGGCCTGTTACAATTGCGTGCATGCTTGAAAATGCAATCATTGCTTATGAAAAAATTCATAAATAGGCGAGCATTTTTCAGCGATGAGAGCTTATTATTTTTATGATATTCCGGCGGTAAAACCAAAAATGGGTTTTAGCAGGGAGGAGATAAAGCATCTTCTCATTTCAATATCTCTTCTATGCATTGCCTTCTCAATAGCAAATTCATTTCCAATCCATGAAAATTTTCGGCTTTTTGTTAATCTTCTACCCTTTTCGTTTCTTGCAGTTCTAACAGCATTTGCTTTTCACGAAATTGCGCATAAGTTTGCTGGAATAAGATATGGCTACTGGTCAGAATACAGGATGTTTCCTTTTGGCTTAATTCTTGCTTTATTACTCAGCTTCCTTGGCTTTGTTTTTGCAGCCCCTGGGGCAGTGCAGATATTTGGAATGCCTACAAGAGAGCATGCTGGTAAAATTTCAATGGCTGGCCCATTTTCAAACATTTTGGTTTCTGCGGTATTTTTATCAATTTCAAAAATAACCAAAATAGAAATAATAGCCCTTATAGCTTCAATAAATGCTTTTCTTGCAATTTTCAATCTGCTGCCAATTCCACCCTTAGATGGAAGAAAAATTCTCTCATGGAGCATGCCCATCTGGCTTTCAATGCTAGTAACCTCTGCAATCCTTCTATTCCTCTCATTTTAAGGTGCTGTTAGCTTAACCAAAATTTTCGATAAAAATATGCATCCCATAGATGCATTTGGTGATAAAATGCAAAGGGATGCAATTATTGAAAGAAAAATGTATCATTATGAGAGAAAAAACCAGCGGAAATAATACTTTACAGCTTATTTCTATATCTGTGCAGATTGTCGCTAAGGGATGTTTCTACGGCAATTCGTATATTCGTAAGGAGAAGCAGAACCGCCATATGGAACTGGCTGAACAAATTTGGGAGTGTATTGAAAAATAGCATCGCAGATAAAAGCCTCATTGTGTTGTCATTGATGAGACATCTCTTCAAATAGGGGATATGAATTTCTGGTTTTGGTTTGTCATTGAACCAGAAACAAGAAAGATTGTCTTCTTTATGATAAGTAGTAGCAGAACAAACATGGCCTGTAAAAAATTGATTTGTGCGATGCGAAACATGTATGGAAAATTGCCATCTGTTGCTATAACAGATGGAAGACCATATTTGATACTGAAAAGATACGGGATT
>JACIWB010000072.1 GCA_014361245.1 Thermoplasmatales archaeon
GAAGAAATAAAAACAAACTTGTTCTTCATTCCAAATGGTAACAAATATAAAGAAAATTGGAAAAATTTCGATGTTTTCTGCACAAACATTGAAATTGATGAATCAAATATTCTTAGTCTCGCAGATCTATATAGGAGAAGATGGAACATAGAAAATTTTTATAGAGATGCTCAAGAGAATTTTATGATAAAAACGAAGACAGAGAATCCTATTATAAGGTTTTTCTTTTTCATATTTTCTGCTATCCTTTATAATCTGTGGTACTTTATAAGAGAATTTATTTCTATAATAGCTGAAAAGTGGAAAGATTCTATTCTTGATTTAATAAAGCAAAGAAAAGTTCTATGTAATATCAATTGTGCTAAAAGAATCGATGAAAAAATCATCAAAATTTTTTAATAATTTATCTCGAAAGTTATAGGACTATCTTTCGCTAATATTTTTATAGAGAAGAAATTATTTTTTGATTTTTTGTTTTCAGAACAATTAAATTAAATTGATAAAAAATTTTTTATTTTTTTTGCAAAAAATTTGATTGCAAAAATCAAAATCTAACACAACATTCGGAAATACTGCAAGGATTGAATGCCGGGTCACCATATAGGGTGAATTCGTGCAGGCAAACATATTTTTTATCGAGAGCATTTGTTTCCTCAGGCTGAAAATTCCACCCTATTACTTCAAAGGGATCACCAGAAAAGTATAGAGGAGGTGTCCATAGGAAAGTCGAATTCGCATCTTTTGGTAGATATTTATTTTTTGCATTTCTGAGTGCAATTCCAACAGAAGAATTGTTTTCTATTAAGTCAATTATAAAATCTTCCGCAAGGAGGGCGCCAAAATGCAAATCGGGATATTTTCCATGCATTTTTAGATTAATCGATGCATTTATATATCCATAAATTCCAAATCCCTTAAAAATTAAGCCGGGCTCAAGATATCCAGGGTCAGCGGTGTAGCGAGTTGATGCAACAAATGAATTTACGCCCGCATGAATATATGTCTGGCTTAAGCAATTCTCAGGAATTAATCCCTCTATTTTTCCTACTAAGCAGCTTTCTATAAATGCAACACTTGGATTATATTCCATATTTATAACATGTCTTACATCAAAACTTCCCTTGCCTGATAATCCTGTCTTCAACCCCAGACCAAACTGATCAAATTCAAGCATATCACCTGCCTCATATAAATAATATGTTCCATGATTGAAAGCAAAAATATAATTGCTTTTTAGTTGATATTCTCCTCCCTTTCTGTTAATCAATAAACCAACTCTCTGCGCATCCAATCCTTTTGCCGAAAAAACATTGAATCCGTTTCTGGAAAAGTCATCGCTTATTCTCTCATTTATGAATTTACTCTCCCCAGTTGGAAATTTTGTTGGCTCATTTCTAACAGGCCCAAAACCTATAAAACTTTTTAAAATATTCATTAGAGGAGAAATTACTGGAATCATCTGAAATTCTATACCTGTTCCAGTCTGAACTGTTGCATTATTCTTCCATTCCCCAAGTTTATCTACTATATGAGTGTAAAATATTGTTCTTGCAATAAGAGCAGAGCAATCCTGGGCATCATATCCCGTTATTCTTCCGACAGCATTTTCCTGGAATGGATAATATGTAAATGAATCATTTTCTAAATCTGCTGGATTTGGATCAATATCTCCATATATAAAATCACTTGCAGTTCCTTGCCCCGATACATAGTCACTATCTGGGTTATTGTAGTAAAACATAGGAATCATTGTTGTATCACCCATTATTGCAATATGAGCTGGATTATTGGCATAGTACTGTTGCAAATCCTTTAAATTCTTCAATCCAGATATATTCATAAGCAATGAATTTATTTTTTCATGAATTTTTAAAATATGCTCATTGCATGGCTTAACAAGTTTTTCATTTGATACAGGATAAATTAACCCCTCTATATCTGTGTTTTCTCCCCCGGCAAAGGAAAAATCATCCGCAAAAACAATACCTTTATGATAGGAAGCAACATAGCTTGCAAGAGAAGATAAATCCCTCATAAGCGGAAAATTTCCTCTATCAACCTTTTCTATCTCTATTTTCATTTCATATTCTCCCTGTCTTTTAACTATCCATGTCCCTATTACCTCCGCCGTGTATTCCCCTGGCTTATTAAAGATACATGTTTGATAAACGAGCTTATCTGTTGTTATATTTCCATTCTCATCTATTTCGGGCACGCCCCCTGCGGTGGAGGCGTATAGAAAAGTTATATTATCTGGAGTAGATAAATGGAGGAAAAGCCTGTCTCCCCATTTTTCAACATCCCCGCTATCCTTATTTATTAGTTCTATTCTTATAACTACAAATCCATCATATGGAACTCTAAAATTATGGGTTGAGGAATAGTTAAAACCTGATTTTAAAATATTTAAACCATGTAATGTGCTTCCTGAGTTTATCTTCCCAGAAAAATTATATTCAATTTTTTCAATAACCCTTGCATTTTCTATATCAATCGGATTTGTAATTACGATGTATTTTATTTCTCCAAATTTTTCCTTTAAAAATTTAATCATAAAATCATTTACTTCTTCTATACTCCCAAATTTTATGGCCTCTCCATATCCATCTATATCACCGCATACATAAGTCCTTTTAATTCCCATTTCTTTCAATCTTTCTTCTATTTCTCCTATTTTATTTGCAACAAAAATTGGAATATTCTTATAACTTCCCAAGCATGCAATTGCAACTCCAAGTTTATATCCTTCAAGATTATTTTTTATTATTATTGCCTCATCGCTTCTTTTCCATATTTTTGAAATATCAATGCTCGCATTCACAACATCTTTATCTGAAATTATTATAGTGTCATTCATTTCATATAATCTTTTAAATCTCTCAACAGCTTTTGATGGATTGGAAAAGTTTTCAACAAGCAGTGGCTTTACATGAATATTTTCATCGTAAAAAAGTGCGGCGGGAGTAGCTATTAAGGCGTAAAAAGGATTTTCATCGCTTACTATTACAGGAAATATCTCTCTTGTTTGGCTCTTTCCATTATTAAAAGAAAAGGGAAAAAGAATGAATGCTATTGCAATAACAAAAATTTTTTTCATACTTTATCCTTTCCAGTTTTAATGGCACTGTATAGCAGACCAAAAACACCAAAGCCAACAAAGAAGATGGTCACTGAATAGATGCCTATATCAGTCCATGCATTATATTTTAGATTCCACAGCAGATAGTAGGCTATCCCTGCAATTACTACAAGCATACACAATATTATTCTCGCATTTATTTTCATTTTTATCACTCTTAAAGTGGGAGCACTGGGATTTGAACCCAGGTCGGCGGGTCTCTTCTATGGGTCATCGCTCCAGTTATTCCTCATATTTCGGATGACCCTCTTTAAATCATCCCCATAACTGGAGCCCGCAATGATCCCTGGCTACACCATGCTCCCACAATCTGTAATATTGCTCGAATATTTAAATTTTTTATGGAAATGTAGATAGGCAATATCAAGAATTTGAAAATTTAAAAAATAAGAAATGCTACACCAATTAATATAATTAGTTAGGAAAAAATATCTTTTGCTGGGACAAGAAAAAGATAGAAATTATGATTGCCATAATTCTTTACTATGCAGAATAATGAAGCATGGCAGATGGTATCATAAATCTGCCCAATTATTTACTAATTCAGA
>JACIWB010000073.1 GCA_014361245.1 Thermoplasmatales archaeon
TGCATTTGCATTTGTTGCAAAAAGACCGCCAACTTCTATTGTTTCAATGCTCTGAGCATTTACTGGATTTGCAACTATTCCCATCACTAACCCAAACAAAACAAGCCCGCATATTATATATTTTCCTTTCATTTTTATCCCCCTGGTAAAAGCTAAATCGAAAATTTATTTATAAATTTTTTTGTATATTGAAATTCCTTCTTCTAAAACATTTAAAATGAATGGATTTTTTTCTTCAATCATTTCCTTTATTTCATTTTCTGTATATCCAATTGGTTCAATTGGCAAATTCTCTTCATTTTCATCCATCAAAATTTTTATTCTATCTAAAAAATTTTCTTTCCAATTACAGATAACAATTAAATCTATATCAGAAGCTTCATTGATATCACCTCTTGCAAAAGAGCCAAATAAAATTATTTTTTCTGGATTGAATTTTTTTATTATCCTTTCTTTGTATCTATTTATTCCTTCAAATATTTCCTTACTTCTTTTAATATCAACTCTGCATAATTTATACATTTTTCAGCCACCTCCGCTGTATAATATCTACAAGGGCTACCAGATGGATAAAAATTTGGATATCTTGTTGCTATATAATGCCTGTCTAATTCTTTTCCATAATCAATAAAATTTTTAAAAATTTCTTCACTTTTTGATATTTCTTCCAATAAATCAACTATTGAATAAGTTATTATTGCTCTATATCCCTCAGAATATAAAAAACCTTTTAATGATTTTTCAGCTGCTTGCTGTGCAAAAAAAGCGGATGCATAATAATTTGAATCTTTAAGGCAATCTTTGCTCGTCTTTAAATCAGCCTCCGCCTGCTCCATCCATCTCAACCCTTCCTTTATATTTTTATTCACTTTTCTTTATCACAGCTCATTTAATAAAACTTTTCATAAAACTCTTTTATTTTTTCTTCTTTTGGCAAAGAAAATCTTTTCCACAGATTTATAACTCTTTCCAATTCTTTTTCATAGCCTTCAAAAATTTCTTTCAAAAATTCGCTTCTTTCATTTATATCTCTTCTGTAAAAATCAACTATTTCTCTTGCACTATAAAAGCGAAGTAAATTAAATCTTTCAGAAAAATTTTCAATATATTGATTCATTTCTTTTGGCTCTGGAATTAAATAACCAAAAACTGGATGTCTAATCCATCTTTTAATTTTTCCCTCAACAACAAGAGATATCATCCTCTTTGTTTCACTTGCCCTTATTTTTTCTCCCTCACCAACAGCTTTCCCCTCGCAATTGCACTGCCCAACATAACCAGTATTAACAACAAAAAATACAAGCTTCTCCAACCCAATATCTGAATAAGCTTTTAGCTTGAGCAAGGCCTGCTCCGCCTGCGGGCGGGCCATAAAATCAGTTGCTGCATATCTCCTTACTCTTTTTCCAGCTCCTCCCTCTATTGCTGAAGTGATTACTGTTTCGCATGCACTATCAAATGCAACAGCCATTTCTGGCTCAATAACCCTTAAAATTGGCTCAAGAACATCATATCTCCTAAAGCTTAGCCCCTCAGCCCTTAAATATTTCTCCCTTCCCCACGCCTTATTAAGCACGCTGAATTTAAAAATAAATCTTCCATTTGTTGTGTTGCTCTTCTCATATGATTTGCATTTAAGTTTTCCAGCTTTTCCAACAGGCACTAAAGCTTCATGGCCATCTATTTTCTTCAAAACAAAATCAACCCCTTCGCAATCAATATTCAAAGCAATAACAATCTCTCCATCAAGAGAAGACATAAGCCCAGCCCATTCAGGCGAGCTCTCATCTATGCCTTCTGACTTTGCAAAACTCGCCGCCTCAAGCCCAATTAACTTTATTCTCTCTATCTTCCTTTCTTTATAAACAGGCAATCCAACGAGGGCATCATCCTGCTCAATATCTTTGCCAATAGTAAGAGTTGTTTTTCCTGTTCCGCTTAATCCTTTTATAATCGTGCCATCAAAACAACCAGCATGATAAGAAATCATTCCCTGGCTTTCTGCCCTATGCCATACCATTGTTAAATTCGGTTTCTTGATTGCTCCTCCAAAATAATCAATTCCTATATTAACCACTCTTCTTATATCTTCATTTGCTCTTGTGAAATCAAAAAGCGAGATTGGCTCCTCATAATTTTTGCTTATTTCCTTTACTTCTTTTTTGTATTCATCCGGCAAGCCCTCTGGAATAATAATATTAAAGCAGTTTGCAATTCCTTCGAAAGGAAAAAGCATTAACTTGCCCATCCAAGCAATATATGCTGAATGAAGATTTTCAATGCTTACAAAAACCTTTACTCCTGTCTTCCACTCTTCACCATAGCATCCATCAATCTCCATAACATCAGCACTTTTAATATACCTCTCAACAATCTTAAAAATTTCCTTTCCCTCTTCCTCATTAAATTTTCTCTGCCCTTTCCCAAGTTTTTCAGCCATGTAAAAAACCCTATCTGGCATTCGCCCTTTCTGGCGGGATGCAAATAGATATTGCCCATCTGATGTTAAAGCATAGTAAGGCTTAAGAAATTCTTTGAAGAATTCATCGCTTGGATTTTTTATGTGCATATTTGGAATATTTTGGCTATATACAATATTTTCCAGGAATTTTTGGGAGCAGGAAGAATGGGCCCGCGGAGATTTGAACTCCGGACCTCCCGGTTATCAGCCGGGCGCTCCAACCTGGCTAAGCTACGGGCCCTTAATGTGTATGCATTTTTCTTATATTAAATTAAAGTTTTTTGTTGCAATTAATACAATTTTTTACTCTTTTTGCACAACTTTTGTGATATAAAGCCCCGCAATCGCATCTTAAAATATTTGTCTCTTCCTTAAATGAACCAAGGCAAACAGAGCATTTTTCAATCTTTTCTTCTCCAATAATTACTTTCTTTTTTCTTAACAAGAAATAAGCCGGAATTGCTGCAAGAGGAACAAGAAAAGATAAATAGATGAGATAATTTCTTTCATATTTTATTAAAATTTCAATTTCATTGTTTCTTTCATCTTTTTCTTCTATTTCATTTTCAGGATCAACCACAATTCTTGCCTTATTTATTCCTTCGATGAGAATTTCTTTCTCATATTCTTCAGAAATATTAAATTTAAAGGATGAAAAATTTTCATCCAAAAAGATATAGCATTTAACATTCTCAGAATAACCTCCATCGTTCCTTATTTTAATTCGCAATCTTAGCTCATCCCCTTTCTTCGGTTTTTCTGGCAGATAATATGCTTCAACATAGAAATCCGGCATAATAACATCTATCGTATAATTTTTCTCCCAATAAGCCAAACCATCATAAACCTTAAGCCAGACCCTGTATCTCCCTTCTCTTGAATAAGCATGCTTTGGATTTTTTTCATAGCTCACATTTCCGTCCCCAAAATTCCATGTATAATTCTTCGCCTCCACAAGCGCAAAAAATTTCACTTCAACATTCGGCGCAGGAGCCAGCGGGCTGAAATCAAAATCAACAGAAATATTTGACATTACAATTATTTGAAGGTTTGCCGTAGAATTTGCCCCCTTATCATCTCTAACTATTAGCCTTGCTGTATAATTTCCAGGCGTTGTATAGACATGCTGCTTTGTTGAAGGAGGAGGACCAGAGCCATTATATTCAGCAATTCCATCATTATCTACA
>JACIWB010000074.1 GCA_014361245.1 Thermoplasmatales archaeon
AGTAGTCTGATGGCCATGTATTTTGCTACATTTCAATCCCATTTTGGTCTGATTTTAACCATGATAGCAGTTTCAACATCACTAGCAGCTTCCGCATTTCAATCCCATTTTGGTCTGATTTTAACTAAACAAGTCATCTGAGTCCCTTTCTTCATCAATAATTTCAATCCCATTTTGGTCTGATTTTAACATACATAAAGTCTTACCAGATCCTGTTTTAAGAAGGTATTTCAATCCCATTTTGGTCTGATTTTAACAATGTGGTGGTTTTAGAGTGCACACGCTTTGACAGATTTCAATCCCATTTTGGTCTGATTTTAACTCACCCTCAACCCCTGCAAGCTTAAACCAGACCGTAATTTCAATCCCATTTTGGTCTGATTTTAACGAAACCTTCATTAGTTGACCATAAAACGACCAAAAATTTCAATCCCATTTTGGTCTGATTTTAACTGTCTGGGGGTAATGCTTTGCGTTTTTGTGGTTTAACATTTCAATCCCATTTTGGTCTGATTTTAACAAGAGGGAGTATGATGAGTACACTCTTGTCTGTTTCATTTCAATCCCATTTTGGTCTGATTTTAACACGGTGTATGTTGATGTGTTCTGTGTGGTTGACACTGTCATTTCAATCCCATTTTGGTCTGATTTTAACTTTAAGGCCGTGACAAGAGCATTCCAAGCTGCTACAATTTCAATCCCATTTTGGTCTGATTTTAACCAAGACAATCCTAACCCTACCATACCTCACAGACGAATTTCAATCCCATTTTGGTCTGATTTTAACTCTTTCCAAACAGCGTCTGTATCATCTAACCAAGTGTATTTCAATCCCATTTTGGTCTGATTTTAACCCTCTTACCATCACTTTATTTCAATTAACAGGATGCTATTTCAATCCCATTTTGGTCTGATTTTAACAAAACAGCCAGCGCATACGCCTACCCCTATGGAAAGAAATTTCAATCCCATTTTGGTCTGATTTTAACACTCCATTAGTGCCGTTTTAACCTCGAAAAGCGGTTTTAATTTCAATCCCATTTTGGTCTGATTTTAACCATTGAATGAGCTGGTGAATACGCTATCATATATCATATTTCAATCCCATTTTGGTCTGATTTTAACTGGTGCCATGCGGGGGGGTATCCCAGCGTAGAAGTCAATTTCAATCCCATTTTGGTCTGATTTTAACGCTTTCTTACCTACCCTGATTTTTTCATACAGAATAGATTTCAATCCCATTTTGGTCTGATTTTAACAGTCGCTATAGAGATAATATGGAGGTGAAAAACAAATTTCAATCCCATTTTGGTCTGATTTTAACAGTTATGGCATCTCTATACACTGTGAAGCCAAAGAGCACATTTCAATCCCATTTTGGTCTGATTTTAACTTTCGAAGAGGAATATCTGTGATTCTTTTCCCTTGTATTATTTCAATCCCATTTTGGTCTGATTTTAACTCTGTTGAGTATGCTATAGAGTACGCCGGTGGCAGGATTTCAATCCCATTTTGGTCTGATTTTAACACTGGGAATGTTTGGCACGTGCTGGAAAAAGATGTAAGTATTTCAATCCCATTTTGGTCTGATTTTAACACTGAGAAAAACCCACATGAACCAGCTTCTTTGAAAATATTTCAATCCCATTTTGGTCTGATTTTAACGGGTAACTGTAAGCTATCAGATAATCATAATTTCCATTTCAATCCCATTTTGGTCTGATTTTAACAGTATTCCTTCGAATTCGAAGTCTACGCTCTCCAGTAATTTCAATCCCATTTTGGTCTGATTTTAACATTACAAATGTCGGAGGTCTCATAAGTGGTTTAGTATTTCAATCCCATTTTGGTCTGATTTTAACTCAGTAGACTCTGCAAAATGTTTTATGTCAAAAATGATTTCAATCCCATTTTGGTCTGATTTTAACATGAAAATAAAAGAGGCCCTAAAAGCCGAGTTTGTATTTCAATCCCATTTTGGTCTGATTTTAACATGCGTGAAATAGAATCACTATTTGAATAATCGCCTATTTCAATCCCATTTTGGTCTGATTTTAACCAAACTCACGCACTTCCTTGACACGTTCAATGATCATTTCAATCCCATTTTGGTCTGATTTTAACAATGCTAATATACCCCATTGACATCTCAGACGTCGTGATTTCAATCCCATTTTGGTCTGATTTTAACGCTATGCACTGCTTAGAACAGTGCTTTTGTCTGTATTTCAATCCCATTTTGGTCTGATTTTAACTTATTGGCAGGTCTACTTACTATTACAGGCCTGCCGGGATTTCAATCCCATTTTGGTCTGATTTTAACGAGGTGAAAAAATGAAAATAATCGTTACAAGGCACTCATTTCAATCCCATTTTGGTCTGATTTTAACGGGGCTAAGATTGTTGAAGTGAAATCATTAGAATTAGATTTCAATCCCATTTTGGTCTGATTTTAACTGTACTTGAAGTAGAATCCAATCGTCCATGTCCCCTCTTGATTTCAATCCCATTTTGGTCTGATTTTAACTCTTAAAGATAATATTAACAATCTGATGCCTCTCTTATTTCAATCCCATTTTGGTCTGATTTTAACGTCTGTGAAAGATCCTTTTATGATCATTAACAGGCTATTTCAATCCCATTTTGGTCTGATTTTAACAACCGGATTTGCAATAGAAATTTCAAAACTCACACCAATTTCAATCCCATTTTGGTCTGATTTTAACACTTATATCCCCTAATGTTGCTGTGACCCCACCATCATTTCAATCCCATTTTGGTCTGATTTTAACGTTGGTGTCAACGGTTAATACTCTCTCCAATTCACCCGATTTCAATCCCATTTTGGTCTGATTTTAACTATAGATTCTACAGACGTTTCTTCGAAGGTGAAGTCAATTTCAATCCCATTTTGGTCTGATTTTAACAAAATAATAGAAACTGAAGATGGACTTTATGTCCCAGTATTTCAATCCCATTTTGGTCTGATTTTAACTGAACCCCATTCTCAGCCACGCTTGAAATCAAAGACTATTTCAATCCCATTTTGGTCTGATTTTAACACTGACAGGATTGGGGCCGCCAGCCGATCCAACACCATATTTCAATCCCATTTTGGTCTGATTTTAACAAAGATGATTACTTAAAGAATTTTCAGAAGAAGCATATTTCAATCCCATTTTGGTCTGATTTTAACTATCTTTTCTGTGGCCTTGCCTCGGAATATGTTTATATTTCAATCCCATTTTGGTCTGATTTTAACCTATTGGGGATATAGCCTAAAATATTGACTTTATAAAATTTCAATCCCATTTTGGTCTGATTTTAACCGAGGCCGCCCTGGAACTTTCAGGGCAGGCTGAGAAAGTTTCAATCCCATTTTGGTCTGATTTTAACCAGGGCGATTTTTTCTTTCTTTTTGTTTTATCTTTTTTCTTGTTGGTTGTATTTAATGGTTTGTGTCGGCGGTCCCTAATAATACAATCCATTTAT
>JACIWB010000075.1 GCA_014361245.1 Thermoplasmatales archaeon
GAAGAAATAAAAACAAACTTGTTCTTCATTCCAAATGGTAACAAATATAAAGAAAATTGGAAAAATTTCGATGTTTTCTGCACAAACATTGAAATTGATGAATCAAATATTCTTAGTCTTGCAGATCTATATAGGAGAAGATGGAACATAGAAAATTTTTATAGAGATGCTCAAGAGAATTTTATGATAAAAACGAAGACAGAGAATCCTATTATAAGGTTTTTCTTTTTCATATTTTCTGCTATCCTTTATAATCTGTGGTACTTTATAAGAGAATTTATTTCTATAATAGCTGAAAAGTGGAAAGATTCTATTCTTGATTTAATAAAGCAAAGAAAAGTTCTATGTAATATCAATTGTGCTAAAAGAATCGATGAAAAAATCATCAAAATTTTTTAATAATTTATCTCGAAAGTTATAGGACTATCTTTCGCTAATATTTTTATAGAGAAGAAATTATTTTTTGATTTTTTGTTTTCAGAACAATTAAATTAAATTGATAAAAAATTTTTTATTTTTTTGCAAAAAATTTGATTGCAAAAATCAAAATCTAACACAACATTCGGAAATACTCAGATATAGCAAAACTAGATAAATAGGTAAATTTATAAATGGATTAACTAATAAAATGTGGTGGTGGTAAAATGGAGGATAAAATATCTAAAGCAGCCCTTAAATTAATAACTTCTGCAGAGGAACCTCTTGAAACAAAAGAAATAGAAGAAAAGGTAAATAAAATTATAGAGGATAAAACCAGAACAAAATTATTTTATAGACTTAATAATTTCCGGCGGAAGAATCAATCAAAGGAAAATTTGTTGGTCTTGGCAGAGGTGTATAGAATTGATGGAAGAAAAGGAATATTTGAAAAATAAATAGGTGCTGGGATGGTATTTGCTAAGATAATTATCGGGGATAGTAGAAAAATGATAGAAGTCTCGAACAATACCATAGATTTGGTTGTTACTTCGCCGCCATATTGGCATATAAAAGATTATGAGGTTGAAGGACAAATAGGTTACGGTCAATCTCTTCATGATTACTTAAAAAATCTTTATATTGTGTGGAAAGAGTGTTTTAGAGTGTTAAAGCCTGGAACAAGATTGTGTATTAACATCGGCGATCAATTCTTGAGGAGTATTATTTATGGAAGATATAAAATAGCTCCTTTGCATTCTGAATTCATTGTTCAATGTGAAAAAATTGGATTCGATTATATGGGTGCAATAATCTGGCAAAAGAAAACAACAATGAATACCACCGGTGGAGCTAATGTAATGGGCTCTTATCCTCATCCACCAAATGGTTTGATAGAAATAGATTACGAATTTATTTTAATTTTCAAGAAACCTGGTATAAAACCTAAGCCACCAGAAGATATAAAAGAAAAATCCAAATTAACCAAAGAGGAATGGAAAGAATATTTTTCTGGTCATTGGAATTTTCCGGGGGAAAGACAAATAGGTCACGAAGCTATGTTCCCAGAAGAATTGCCCAAAAGATTAATTAAAATGTTTACATTTGTTGGTGATGTAGTTTTAGACCCATTCTTAGGAAGTGGCACTACGGTTAGAGCAGCCTTAAATTTAGAAAGAAACTTTATTGGATACGAAATCAATGAAAAATTTTTACCGATTATAAAGAAAAAAATCGGAATGAACACAACATTATTAAACTTGAATAACAGAGTTGAGATTATAAAGAGGGATAAACCAGTTCAAATAGAAGCTATTACAGATTACATACCAAACATAAAAGATGCAAAACCAAAAATTTCTCCTAAAAAGTTCAAATTTGAAAGAGACAGATTATATAAAGTAGTGGACATCTTAAGTGAAGATACTATTGAATTGGATACAGGCCTAATAGTGAAGTTATTAGGTATAAAAATTATTCCTGAAAGGAATAGTGAAGCAAAAAGATACTTAGAAAAATATGTTAAAGGAAAACAAATATTTCTTAAATTTGATTCATCATTTAGACCCGAGAATGAAATGGTCCCTGCCTACGTATTCCTTAAAAATAAAATTTTCATTAACAAAGAGATGATAAAACAAGGTTTTGCTGAAGTTCAAAAATATAATTTTCAATATAAAGAAAATTTTATGAAAACTAAACTGGTGAAGTAAGATGGCTAAAGAGTGGATATTGAATATGGCAAATGGTAGATGGGGACTTACAAAAAAGAATAGAGTTGGTCCAGTTGCATTTTGGATTAGAGAATGCGGTCCAAAAGAAATTTCTGAATGGGAAAACTATTACTTTCAAAAGTTAGATGAGTTTCTTAAACACAAAGAAATTAATTTACAACCAATGGAGTATTTAGAAAGTTTGGGAAAAACACTTTATACAAAGGTGACCGAAGTTTTAAGATCAGAAATAGATGAGGTAACAGAGGAAGATTGTATAAGATATATTAAAAATTTAGTTATAAAAAGAACATTTGATGGCTATCTTACCGAAAAAGAAACAGTTTATGGTCAATTACAAGATATCTTAAATATAAAAATAGAACCAGCACCTGATGAGTGGGATAGACTTTATAATGTAGACTTTTTTATTAGAATTAATGATAAATATATTGGGTTACAAATAAAACCAGTTACATTTGAACACGCGCCAGAATTCGCTACTAAATGGAAAGAGGCGTATAAATTCTCTCACGAGAAATTCACAAAAAAGTTCGGTGGAAAAGTTTTCATTATATTATCTGTAACAAAGGATAAAAAGAAAATTATATTCAACACTGAAGTTATTAATGAAATTAAAAACGAAATTAATAAGCTCAAATCAACATTAAGATGATAAAAAATATTTTGATTACTGGCAATCCTAGATGTGGCAAGACAATTTTAATAAAAGAAATTTTGAGAAATAAAAATTCTGCAAGAGGATTTTTAACAGAAGAAATAAGAAAAAATGCCCGGAAGGGTTGACTTTAAAATAGTTAGTTTGGGTGGAAAAAAGATGAATTTTAATTGATGAAGGAATTAAAATCCCTTATGAGGTTTCTAAATAGGGAGTTGTTTTAAAATAAATGGAGAAAATTGGAAAAATGATGCTTTTTTCTCAAAAATAGGGGTTGTCGATTAATCAAAAAATTAATGTACCCAAATTAGATTACTATTAAAGGGGATGGGAAAATGAAGAAAGAAGGTTATTGGAAGAAATATAACAAAAAATTTAGTGATTTTGATGTTAAG
>JACIWB010000076.1 GCA_014361245.1 Thermoplasmatales archaeon
CTTATTACTCGATCAAGGTCATCGAGATTTCAATCCCATTTTGGTCTGATTTTAACAGATTCGCTGATTCAAACGCGGACATATGCATCTACGCAATTTCAATCCCATTTTGGTCTGATTTTAACCTAGGGAGGTTATCGATAAGATGCCTGTCAGTCAGTTGCATTTCAATCCCATTTTGGTCTGATTTTAACGAGCGCATGGAATTCTATGAAGAAAAAAGCAGCTGAAATTTCAATCCCATTTTGGTCTGATTTTAACAGGCTACAATGTCACCATCCCGTACCCTGTCACCACTGATTTCAATCCCATTTTGGTCTGATTTTAACCCGTTAAAATGACAAGATCAACATTCTCCATCGGTTATTTCAATCCCATTTTGGTCTGATTTTAACAATTCAAAAAAAGGGTTGTAGGGCCTATGATGATTTCAATCCCATTTTGGTCTGATTTTAACATATATTGTTTTTCTTGTGTTTGTTTTTGTGTTGTCATTTCAATCCCATTTTGGTCTGATTTTAACAGCGGGATAATGAAACGGAGTAGTTTGGGTGATGTTTATTTCAATCCCATTTTGGTCTGATTTTAACATTTGAAGATGCCAAAATTTACCCCGATAGCTCAGATTTCAATCCCATTTTGGTCTGATTTTAACAGTGAAACTGAACTCTACAAGCACATAATCCTTGTACATTTCAATCCCATTTTGGTCTGATTTTAACTTGTCAAAAAACTGCAGAAAATGCACCATTTAGGGTATTTCAATCCCATTTTGGTCTGATTTTAACACATTAGATGATGATGTTTTAGATCTTGTAAAACATATTTCAATCCCATTTTGGTCTGATTTTAACCATTCGAAAGAGTTTCTGTGATGAATGCAATCGCAAATATTTCAATCCCATTTTGGTCTGATTTTAACTCAAAGAAATTTTCTCAATGATGACAAGTTACGAAATCGATTTCAATCCCATTTTGGTCTGATTTTAACAAAACATGCACTTGTCAATATTTTCTTTATATTTGTGAAATTTCAATCCCATTTTGGTCTGATTTTAACTTAAACAAGTCATCTGAGTCCCTTTCTTCATCAATAAATTTCAATCCCATTTTGGTCTGATTTTAACCCATTTCCTTGATTATGATGGGTCTTACGCTGAAGATTTCAATCCCATTTTGGTCTGATTTTAACTCTATACAAGCAGGAAGATGGCACATACAGTACAATTTCAATCCCATTTTGGTCTGATTTTAACAGCGTATACCGTTTGTGAAGCTATCTGAGAAGATTATATTTCAATCCCATTTTGGTCTGATTTTAACCTAACGTTCTTGAGGTTATAGGGGCGATATTATGATCATTTCAATCCCATTTTGGTCTGATTTTAACGTGTAGGTGTAAACGGGTAATGGTCTGTTCTTGTATTTCAATCCCATTTTGGTCTGATTTTAACACAAGTCAGATCAAAAAAGGAGATCTTGTTGCAATAGCATTTCAATCCCATTTTGGTCTGATTTTAACACTACCCGAGCCTGTGTCAATGCACCTACAAAAAAATTTCAATCCCATTTTGGTCTGATTTTAACATCGAAAATTCCAGGGTAGTGTTTTTATGATTAACATTTCAATCCCATTTTGGTCTGATTTTAACTGTTTCATCTGAGGAAGTTAGGGAGATTGTGCGTGAGTATTTCAATCCCATTTTGGTCTGATTTTAACTACTCAGAAGAACATACCCCGAACTCACACAAGAAGGATTTCAATCCCATTTTGGTCTGATTTTAACAGTATTAAGTACTATTAGAAGTTTCGAGATTCACCCAATTTCAATCCCATTTTGGTCTGATTTTAACTCGCTTGAAGCATGGAAAAAAATGATAAAATGGGCCAATTTCAATCCCATTTTGGTCTGATTTTAACAATTAACAGTTTAGACGAGTGGATAGAAATGACAAACAATTTCAATCCCATTTTGGTCTGATTTTAACAGAAGAATTACCAGAGCCACTTCAAAAGATCCTTAATTTCAATCCCATTTTGGTCTGATTTTAACCATTCATCGAGTATAAGTAATTCAAAACACCTAGGATTTCAATCCCATTTTGGTCTGATTTTAACTTCAATGTTCTTCTTCTCAATTATGTCTAGTTTGATTATTTCAATCCCATTTTGGTCTGATTTTAACATTTTATGTTTTTCATGTCAATGAGAAAAGATTACACATTTCAATCCCATTTTGGTCTGATTTTAACAGGATAAACTTCAGTGGTTGCAAGTGCAAAGCTGCCATTTCAATCCCATTTTGGTCTGATTTTAACGACTACTTCTTACAAAAAGTAATAACAGACAAACAACTATTTCAATCCCATTTTGGTCTGATTTTAACACATTCGCCCCTTCCCCTCTGAGTATTTTCGCTATTATTTCAATCCCATTTTGGTCTGATTTTAACTCTTTTTTAGCGTTCATCATATCACCTCATGAGATATTTCAATCCCATTTTGGTCTGATTTTAACATCGTCATAAAAAAGACAGTGATGCCTCGTGAGGGCGATTTCAATCCCATTTTGGTCTGATTTTAACTTTTTCAAAGGACTCTAAGATTTCTCTGATGTTATCATTTCAATCCCATTTTGGTCTGATTTTAACAAAATCTGCACGTTACCCCGTCGACATCTTCCCTCGAATTTCAATCCCATTTTGGTCTGATTTTAACTTATATATGAGGAGCGCTATAGGTATAATATGGAGGATTTCAATCCCATTTTGGTCTGATTTTAACATTTTAATCGAAGATTTTTTTTTAATAGTTGGGGATATTTCAATCCCATTTTGGTCTGATTTTAACCCAGTGCCAAAAGTCCTGTGTAGTCTCTTTCTCGTATTTCAATCCCATTTTGGTCTGATTTTAACAGGAGGTTCCTGTTATTATTAATTTTGATATTCCTATTTCAATCCCATTTTGGTCTGATTTTAACAGTGTCACTGTCTCAGCTGATTTTTCAATGTTTTCCTATTTCAATCCCATTTTGGTCTGATTTTAACAGGGCGATTTTTTCTTTCTTTTTGTTTTATCTTTTTTCTTGT
>JACIWB010000077.1 GCA_014361245.1 Thermoplasmatales archaeon
GTGGATGTGGAATAAATTCTCCAGTTATTGCAAGAATAGAAGGAAGAAAGGCGGATTCAATTGTTCTGCCAAGCGGAAAAATAATTCCTCCCTTCACAATAACTGGAATTCCAGCAAAGGTAATGTATTCATTGCAGAGATTTTCAGTTGATCAATTCCAGATTATTCAGAATAGCGAAGATGAAATAATGGTAAATTTAGTAATTGATAAGAATGAGAATATGAAAGAAATTTTAAAGGAGAAAATAAGGGAGGAGTTTGAAAAAAAGATAAAAGGGGCGAGAGTAATAGTTAGAGAAGTAGATGAAATAGAAAAAAATAAACCAGTTGTAATATCAAGGTTAGCATGAAAGCAATTGCATTTACTGGCATGCCGGGCGCCGGCAAGACAGAAGCAATAAATGTTGCGAGGGAGATGAATATAAAGGTTATAAGTATGGGTGATGAAGTTAGAGAAGAAGCAATTAGAAGAGGGCTCTCTTTGAGCGATGAAATTACTGGCAAGATTGCAGATGAAATGAGGAAAAAATATGGGGCTGATTATTGGGCAAAAAGGTGCTTGGCTAAGCTAAGCGATGAAGATTTTTTTGTCATAGATGGGATAAGAAATATGGAAGAAGTGGAGAAATTCAGAGAAAAAATAGATGAATTAATTCTTGTTGCAATACATGCTTCCCCACTCACAAGATATGAAAGAATAAGGAAAAGGAAAAGATATGGAAATGACATGGGCATTGAAAAATTTAGGGAAAGGGAGAAAAAAGAACTTTCATGGGGGCTTGGAAATGTTATTGCGATGGCTGATATTGTTATAATAAATGAAGGAAGTTTGGAGGAATTTAAAGAAAAGGTCAGGAAAATTTTATCCTGATTTTATAAACATATATTGCTTCAAAGAAAAATTTTTTTTCTGAAATTTTTTCAAATTCATATTCCTTGAATTTTTTCACGATTTTATCTGGTTTATTAAAACTACTCATCACAAGATATATCTCCCCTCCTTTATTCAGATAATTTTTAGCTTCCCTTAAAAATTTCTCTATTATTTCCTTTCCATTTTTTCCTCCGTCCCAAGCCAAACTTTCATTTTTTGTTGGAAGGTATGGAGGATTAAAAACAATCAAATCAAATTTTTCATTTATATTTTCAAATAAATTACTTTTAAAGCATTTTAAATTTAAACCATTTATTTTCGCATTCTTTATTGTATTTTCAACAGCTTTTTCATTTATATCAACAGCAACAACATTGCAGTCATTTTTTGCAAGATGGAGGGCAACAATACCGCATCCGCAACCCATATCAAGAGCTTTCTTTTCCTTTGCATTTATACTTTTTATTAATAAATAGCTATCTTCTTCTGGCTCATATACTCCTTCCATAACTTCAATTTTTAATTCATTGCTTATTTCCACAATAGAAAAATTTTTCTTATTTTTCTATTTTATCCTTATGAAAATTAGGTGGCTTGGGCATGCATGCTTTATAATTGAAGGGAGGGATAGAATTATAGTTGATCCATTTATAGAAGGAAACCCTCTTTGCAAGGAAAGTGTAAGCAACATAAAAGTTGATATAGTTGCAGTAACCCACAGCCACGCCGACCATTTAGGAAATGCAATTGAAATAGCAAAAAATAACAATGCGAAGATTGTTGCAATTCATGAAATTGCCTGCTATGCCCAGAATAAAGGTGTAAATGCTGAAGGAATAAACATTGGAGGGGGGATAAAAATAAGAAATACTGAAATTCATATGGTGCCCGCCTTCCATTCATCTGGCGACACATCTCCCGCTGGTTTGGTAATAGATACGGAAAAACCTGTTTATCATGCGGGCGATACATGCCTATTCTCCGATATGAAACTGATAGGTGAGATGTATAAGCCACATGTCGCTCTTTTGCCCATAGGAGGAAGATATACCATGGACGCAAGACAGGCGGCGATGGCAGTAAAGCTGATAAAACCAAAAATAGCAATTCCAATGCATTACAATACTTTTGATTTAATAAGATGTAATCCAGAGGAATTCAAAAAGCTAGCTGAGGCTGAAGTAATAATAATGAAGCCGAATGAGGAGATAGAGATCAAATAATTTTTCTTTTTCTCATTTCTTCCAAGCAATCATTAACTATTTCATCTATGCTTTTCTCAGCATTCACTATAAAAAATCTATCTTCCTTTGCTATTTCCAAATAATTTTTCTGAACCCTTTCCAAAAAATCTTCGTTTTCAAAAAAAACCTTCTTTCTTTTTATTCTTTCAATTGCTTTCTTTGGCTCTATTTTAAGCAAAATTGTTAAATCTGGTTTTATTAAAAATGGTTGCAGATTTAGAAGCCATTTTTCAGCATTTTCAAATTTTAACTGCTCTTTTTGATATGCAAGAGTTGAATCAAAGTAGCGGTCGCATATAACAATTTTTCCTTCTTTTAGCCATTTTTTTATTTCTTTTAAGTGCTCATTTCTATCAGCAGAGAAAAGAAGGGCAAGCGTCATTCCATCTGCCTGCTTATCTATTGCTTTTTTTATCATTTTTCCAATCCATCCATCTGTTGGCTCAGCTGTTAGTATGCTGTTTCCAATTTTTTCATGCAGAATTTTTGCAATTGTTGTTTTTCCAGAACCATCTATTCCTTCAATTGTTATCAATTTTCCTTTCATGGAATAAAACACGAATGTTTTTATATTTTTATCCAAAAAAAAGAGGGGAGGGGGATGAATGCAATCCTGCATATGCCCGCTTTAGGGCGCTTTATTATATGCAGGTTTTTATCCTTGAAAATAAATTTTTGCGGGTATATAAAGGAGGGGAGGGGTGTGGATGCCTTTTTAAATATTTCGAAATTTTTTCGATGCAAATTCTCCTCCAATTGCCCATCTTGTTTTTGGAACATCATGCACTAAAATTTCAACAGCATTTTCTGGTATTCCCATATCAACGAAAACTTTTGTTAATTTCTTCACCATTTCCTTTATTTCCTCATCTTTCCTTCCTTCCCAGAGAAATACATGAACTATTGGCATAAACAAAAAACACGATTAATTTAAAATATTTTGTTAGCGC
>JACIWB010000078.1 GCA_014361245.1 Thermoplasmatales archaeon
ATAAATAGATTACATTATTGAGGATTGCCGACACAAACCCTTAAATACAAGCAACCACAAAAGAAATAAAACAAAAAACAGAAAAAATCAGCCCTGTTAAAATCAGACCAAAATGGGATTGAAATATAAGTCCATAAAGCTGTTAGGTTCATGGACTCCGGGTTAAAATCAGACCAAAATGGGATTGAAATATTGGGCTGGTACTGGTACAGGGACCCCTACGGCCCCCTACGTTAAAATCAGACCAAAATGGGATTGAAATAAGCGAGGAACACACCCATCCTTATCACAAATGACAAGTTAAAATCAGACCAAAATGGGATTGAAATGTAGATTTTACAGTTTCAGGGCAACCGGCTGGTCTAGTTAAAATCAGACCAAAATGGGATTGAAATTTCTACACTGTGAAAGTCTCCATCTTCTTTTATTCCGTTAAAATCAGACCAAAATGGGATTGAAATGAGAATGAGGAGCAGCTTGTGAAGGCGATGAAGGCTTTGTTAAAATCAGACCAAAATGGGATTGAAATTTGGAATCATACGATCTAATCTCTTAATCCTATCCCAGTTTTTGTTAAAATCAGACCAAAATGGGATTGAAATTGCGGTGTATGGGTAGAGTGTGTAAAGAACGAGTCCAGTTAAAATCAGACCAAAATGGGATTGAAATTTGGCCACATTAAGGGCTTTCTCCTCTATGGGTATGACTGTTAAAATCAGACCAAAATGGGATTGAAATTTCTAATGGCTCTCTTGAGGTCTTTCCTTGACTTGATGTTAAAATCAGACCAAAATGGGATTGAAATAACAAAATAAAATATCAGAACTTGTGTTTTGATGTTTGTTAAAATCAGACCAAAATGGGATTGAAATATGGATTATCTTCGTTTGTATGATAAGATCATGGAGACGTTAAAATCAGACCAAAATGGGATTGAAATTTTTTTGGAAAAGTGCAGAAACAATACTGGGATTGTGTTAAAATCAGACCAAAATGGGATTGAAATATACGGGATGGATAACCGCGACGAAATCATCACAGCGCAGTTAAAATCAGACCAAAATGGGATTGAAATGCCGCTTCAATCGTAGCGTCACGCTGGGCCTCCGTACGGTTAAAATCAGACCAAAATGGGATTGAAATCCGGGATGTTTTCAGGTGTGTCGATGCCCCTATCCTGTTAAAATCAGACCAAAATGGGATTGAAATTCAAACATATCACATATGAATACATGGATGCAAACGGTTAAAATCAGACCAAAATGGGATTGAAATATCAAAGATCAAATGTACCGGCAATATCTTGAAAATGTTAAAATCAGACCAAAATGGGATTGAAATTGTAGTGCTTCTAGGCGTTTGGGGCAGATTTTCAGGGCTTGTTAAAATCAGACCAAAATGGGATTGAAATTTCGGATGATATGAATTTACAGCCCGGCGATCAGATATGTTAAAATCAGACCAAAATGGGATTGAAATGTTATTGCGATTGTTTCTTTGTTCATTGTTTTTCACCTCTATTGTTAAAATCAGACCAAAATGGGATTGAAATATTGTAACTTCAGCCCATTCAATCGCATCTTCGCCTGTTAAAATCAGACCAAAATGGGATTGAAATCAGATCCATTAATATTCTATCGATTTCTTCTATTTTCTGTTAAAATCAGACCAAAATGGGATTGAAATAAGAGTCTTTCCATCTCATTTTTCCATTGTACTAGTGTTAAAATCAGACCAAAATGGGATTGAAATGTACACGCCCGAATCGTAGAATGTGCTGTTTTGGGTTAAAATCAGACCAAAATGGGATTGAAATATAACAAACTCTCTAATCTCATCATCACTCTCGAGGGGTTAAAATCAGACCAAAATGGGATTGAAATGATAATATCATTGGCTTTAATGCTGCATGCGCTTGCATGGTAAGGGTTAAAATCAGACCAAAATGGGATTGAAATAAATTTGCTAGATGGGATTATGCTGACCTGGCAATCTAGTTAAAATCAGACCAAAATGGGATTGAAATTGCAATGACAGCAATGAGATCAGGGTTACTATTGGCAGTTAAAATCAGACCAAAATGGGATTGAAATGCTTGTTAAGGAACTTCAAGAACCCGCAGAAAGGTTAAAATCAGACCAAAATGGGATTGAAATCGAAGAAGATCTTACAGGGATCGACATAATGCCATTGTTAAAATCAGACCAAAATGGGATTGAAATCTTCTTGACTTAGGGGGATGTCTACTATTTCTTCTTTCAGTTAAAATCAGACCAAAATGGGATTGAAATCAAAACAAAGGAAGAAAGGGAAAAAGATTATATTTCAGTTAAAATCAGACCAAAATGGGATTGAAATAGAATCAAGTCATTCTGGTAGATCATTTTGCGTTGGTTAAAATCAGACCAAAATGGGATTGAAATCGATTTTTCTTTCCAATCCTACCACCTCACACATCTGTTAAAATCAGACCAAAATGGGATTGAAATCCCAATCCTCCACAGCATTTAATTCCTCCCAGAACGCAGTTAAAATCAGACCAAAATGGGATTGAAATGACAGGAATAATCGAGTTGACTGGGAACGATTAAAAGAAAGTTAAAATCAGACCAAAATGGGATTGAAATTGGTGATCAAAGAAAGCTTCAAGGATGGGTACTGTAGTTAAAATCAGACCAAAATGGGATTGAAATTTGTTGTTCTGAGCTCTCTCAATTTTTCAATCAGCAAACGTTAAAATCAGACCAAAATGGGATTGAAATAGGCTAAGAGCACCAGTGAAGTCTATGAGATAATAGAGTTAAAATCAGACCAAAATGGGATTGAAATGATCACTCAAATGACACCCTAAGAACTCGTCCTCATGTTAAAATCAGACCAAAATGGGATTGAAATCTCTCATAGTGGATAGAATAAAATGGAGGGGTTGGCGGTTAAAATCAGACCAAAATGGGATTGAAATACGACCACTGATATTCACTGTTATTTTGTTTGGCACGTTAAAATCAGACCAAAATGGGATTGAAATGACTACTACTATGAGATGAGAATAAAGGA
>JACIWB010000079.1 GCA_014361245.1 Thermoplasmatales archaeon
GAGCCATCACCATACGCAGCAATGGTCGCAGCCCAGAGAGTAGCTGAGGAGCTAAAAGAAAAAGGAGTGGATTCATTGCATATAAAGGTAAGGGGAATAGGAAGGGGAAGGAGTAAAAGCCCCGGACCGGGAGCGCAAGCCGCCATAAGAGCGCTGGCGAGAGCTGGCTTCAAGATAGGGAGGATAGAGGATGTTACACCCTTGCCACATGATGGATGCAGGGAAAAGGGAGGGAAGCGCGGGAGAAGAGTATGAAGCTTTCATTTATTGAACTGACAGATAATTATGCAAAAATTCTTTTTGAAGATACGACGCCTCATTTTGTTAATTCTATAAGAAGAACACTTCTCTCTGATTTGCCAAAGCTTGCAATAGAAAATGTAAGGATTTATGATAATACTTCTGCTCTTTTTGACGAAATAATTGCCCATCGCCTTTCCATGCTGCCACTTCCAACAAGGCTTGATTTGCTTGTCCCAAGAAATGAATGCACATGTAATGGAAAGGGATGCCCTTCCTGCACCGTTCATTATACCCTAAGCAAGGAGGGGGAAGGAACTGTTTATTCTGGCGACCTGAAGGCTGAGGACGCAATGTGGGAAGTTATAGATAAAAACATTCCAATTGCAAGACTGATAAAAAATCAGCGCATAATATTGGAAGCAGAGGCAGTGCTTGGCACAGGGAAGGAGCATGCAAAATGGCAGACAATATGTGGAATAGGATATAAATATTATCCAGTAATTAAAATAGAGGAAAGATGTAATTTATGCGGGGATTGCGTGCATGCTTGTCCAAGAAATATTCTTGAAATTAAAAATAATAAACTCATGGTTAAAAATGAAATAGATTGCATACTGTGCAAGAGTTGTGAAGAAATATGCAAGTTAAATGCAATAAAGGTGGAGGGGGATGAAAATAGAATAATAATGCAATATGAGACAGATGGCTCAATATCCGCAAAGGAAGCACTGAAGGAAGCATTAAAGATATTGAAGAAAAAATATGAGGATTTAGAGGAAAATCTATAGAGGAAATCTCCAGTCAATGCCTATTGTGCGGAATGATATTTTTGGAATAATCGGGAATTTTCTCTTATGCTCTGTTTTTTTAACCATCCCATATATTCTTTTTACTTCATCCATATTTACTCCTGCTATTTTTGATATTTCTTCAAAACTTTTCTGCCTTTCAAGTCCATACAGTATTTTATCAAGTTTTTCATAGGATATCCCCAGTTCTTTTTCATCTGTCTGCCCTTTCCATAAGCCTGCTGTCGGGGGCTTCTTCAATATCTCTTCTGGAATACCAACATGCCTAGCAAGCTGATATACCTGTGTTTTATATAAATCGCCTATGGGCAGTATATCGCTTGCCCCGTCTCCATATTTAGTAAAGTATCCTATCATGAGCTCTGTTTTGTTTGATGCCCCGCATACAAGAGCATTTTTTGAATTTGCAAATTGATACAGGAATATCATTCTTAACCTTGCTTTTATATTTCCCAATGTGACCTCATCCATCTCGCCGCATGCATTTGTTATGGAGTGAATCATAGGAGATAAATCAATAACTCTGTAAGATATACTCAAAATTTTTGCCATAAGGCGGGCGTGCTCAAAATCTTCAAGAGGTGTAGAGACATCTGGCAAAAAAATTGAATGCACATTTTCATTTCCCACCGCCATGGTAGCCAATTTTGCTACAAGTGATGAATCCACTCCGCCTGATAAGCCAATAACAATCTTTTCTCTCCCGCTATTTTCTTTATAATCTCTTATGAAGTTAAGTATAATATTTAGCACTTCTTCTTCATTTATATTTAGCATAAAAAGATATATTAAAAAAGAATTTATTTCTTCCTATGAAAATTTGCACAGTAAGCATGAGCCCAAAACTGGGAAATAAGAAGAAAAATATTGATAAAATGGAAAAATTTATAAAGAAGGAAGATGCAGACTTATATATATTTGGAGAAATGTCATTGACTGGCTATGCCTGCAGGGAGGAGATTTTTTCCCTTGCGGAAGGAAAGGATGGCGAGTCAATAAAGAAAATTAGAGAAATATGTGATGATAAAGGATTAATCTTTGGAATGCCTTTTGAGGAAAGAAAGGGAATAATATATAATTCAGCTGTTTTTGTGAAGCCAGATGGTGTTGAAATATACAACAAAAATTTTCTTGCAAATTTTGGACCATTTGAAGAAAAATTTTATTTTTCTCCTGGAAAAGACTTACCAGTTTTTAATTTTAAGGGATGGAAAATAGGAATAGCCATATGCTACGATATTTTCTTTCCTGAATTGATAAAAGGAATAGCATTGAAAGGGGCTGATTTAATAGTATGCATATCTGCTTCACCCTCCCTAACAAGAAAGCAATTTGAAAGTGTGCTTCCTTCAAGAGCAATAGAAAATACAGTATTTGTTGCATATTCAAATCTCGTTGGAGAGGAAAATGGGCTTTCTTTCTGGGGAGGAAGCAGAGTATATAAACCAAATGGGGAAATAATAAATAAAACAGAATATTTTAAGGAAGAAAGTGTAGTATGCGAAATTGATATGAATGAATTAAGGGAGGCGAGAATTGCCCGCCCAACTTTAAAAGATACTACACCAGATATATTTCTTGAGCTATATAATATTTCTAGGCATAAAGAAGTTTTTAATGAATATGTAAAAATTGGAATTGAAATGGGAGAAAGAGCGAAAAAAGAAATGAAAATAGAAGAGGTTGATTTATATGGAAATGAAGATGTTGCATTTGGAATAAAAGTTGCTACAGGTTGCAGGGTAAATTTATATAGAAGCAATGAAATAAAAGCAATATTTAAGGGAGATAAAGAGATGGAGATAAAACCTGAAAACAACAAAACTTTTTAATAAGCCTTTGTATTCTATTTAAA
>JACIWB010000080.1 GCA_014361245.1 Thermoplasmatales archaeon
TTTTAACCTGTATTGGCTTATCATATGTTAGCCTGTTTATCTGGGCTTCAATTCTTGCTCTTTCTACAAGGGCTCTTGCATCTGCAACCAATCCAGAAGTAGCGCATCCAATATGATCATCTATCCTGAATATTTTTTCTATTGAGGATGGCTCTATGAGGCGAGATGTTATTCTCTTATCAACTATGAGAGCTACTCCTTTTTTGAATTTTATTCCAACAGTTGTTGTTCCTCTCTTTACCGCTTCTCTTGCATACTCTACTTGGAATAGCCTTCCATCAGGGCTGAATACAGTAATTTCCCAATCATAAGCCGCTCTCGGAATCACGCCATCAAAAGAAAAAGGCAAATATTAATTTTTCTACTAAATTTTTTTAATTATAAGCTCAGCAACTTTTTTTCCAGAAAGAAGCATTCCTCCAAAAATTGGTCCCATCCGAGGAGCCCCAAATACAGCATTTGCAGCCATCCCTGTAACATATAATCCTGGAAAAATTTCTTTTGTATTTTCAACGGTCTTTTTTTCTCCTTCATCAGCCCACATCGCCTTTTCTCCTTCTATTTTCTTACTTGGAGTGGCTAAACCATACTTTTTTTCAACAATTCTTGCAATATTGCAGTCGTGCCCTGTTGCATCTATAACACATTTTGCTTCAATCGCAACTGGATCAACATGTAAGCCAGCATCTTTTATAGCACTCCAATTTATAACAACACCATTAATTTTCTCACTTTTAATCATTACATCTTCAATTGTCATTCCATTAAAAATTTTCGCACCACTATCTATAGCGCTTGAAACAAGCTTTGAAACAGCCTCAATAGAATTTGCAACCCAATAATCATCTTTCTTAAAACATTTTATCCCAACTTCTTCAAGCAACTCCTTACCCTGTTTCATAACAATATATGGATAGCCAATTCCTCCGCCCCACATCCCCCCGCCAGGCGCAAGCTTCCTCTCAAAAACAACAACCTTCTTTCCATTTTTTGCAAGATATCTTGCAGCGGTTAGGCCAGAAGGGCCTGCACCCGCTATTGCAACATCCAATTCAAGGCATTCGAGAAATTCTTCTAAAAAGTTTTTAACTATTATTTTTGTTATCTCAATATCTCTTATCATGAAAATTGAAATGAGAAGAAATATATTATTTTTTCTTCTGGAAAAGCGATGGCAAATATATAAAATAAACCCCTTCTCTGTTTATTATTATTGAACCATCTTCAGCTAGTTTTCTAACATTGATTTCATAGTCACCTATCTCCTTTATATTTATGCTTTCTATTCTTTTCTTCATTTCCTCCGCTTCTTTTTCCGCTTTTTCCTTTTCAGTTTCTATTCTCTTTATTATATTTTCTATTTTTTCTCTTTCGCCTTCAAAAAATTTCTCCTTTTCTATTTCCTTTAATATTTTTACTCTTTTTTCAGTTTCAAGAGGTTTTCTGATGTAGTAAAAAAATTTACCCCCACAGTGTGGGCAACCATTTTCAATAATTTTTGTATCCGTATATACTTTTCCACAATTCAAACATTGATGAGCCATTTATCCCGCCTTTATAATTGTTTTTATAACTTCCTTATCCCTATAAATTGTTTTTAGCTTATCAGCTGGTCCAACAATAGTCATTCTATTTCTTTTGCCAAAAAATTTTTGCCAGAAACCTTTTTTTTCCTCCATATAGCTTTCCATTTCTATACCAACAAAACCATCGTTTATATCCTCCATGGTCATCTCTATAAGTTTTGCCTGCTCCTCTGAGGACAAGCCACTTTCAAGAACAAGTATATGTCCTTTCTTAACTTCTTTTAAAATAAACTTTAACTTTTCCTCACTATTTAGATTATTTAACTTTTCCTGTGCAATGAAGCTTATATTTATTTCATTTCCTTTTGCCAAATTTCCTCACCATTGTTTCGTATAACAAATCCATATTTATTCCT
Source organism: Thermoplasmatales archaeon (assembly GCA_014361245.1). Taxonomy (NCBI): domain Archaea; kingdom Methanobacteriati; phylum Thermoplasmatota; class Thermoplasmata; order Thermoplasmatales; species Thermoplasmatales archaeon. The sequence continues at coordinate 1,943 of JACIWB010000080.1, forward strand.
TCCAGAGCCGAGATGGGAATTACATCATGTTTTGGAAACGCGGATTTAAGTGTTGCTGGAGTTGAACCATCTAAATCTATTTTGTTTGCAACAATTATAAATGGCAATTCTCTCGCCTCAAGATTTCCAAGTATTGTGATATTAACTTGAGTAAATGGATTTTTTGTGCTATCCATTAAAAGAATGACACCATCAACATTATCAAGCCATTTTATCGCCTCTATGACCCCTTCGGTCGCCTCCTTCGCCCTTTTCTTTGCTTCTTCCTCAACTAAACCATATTCCATGAAATCGTGAAAATCTATTTTTGTTGCTATACCTGGGGTATCAATGATATCAATTGTGAGTGATGATTTTCCATTTTTTATTATAACTTTATCTTTTTTCTGTATTTTTCTTGTCTCATGGGGTATTTCTGATACCTCACCAACAATTTCACCTGTCCAATCTTTTGCAATTCTATTTGCAAGGGTTGTCTTTCCAGCATTCGGCGGACCATATATACCTATTCTAACATGTTTTTTACCAAATAACGAAAGAATAAATCCTGAAATTCTGTCAAGCAACCCCATCCTGAAAATAATAGATGGCAAATATATAAGGTTTGTTAAATTTTTTACTGAGTTACATCGCTTTTTGGAATTTCCTCGGGCAATGAAAAGAATGAAACGATTTCAAGAATTTTTGCTATAAGAATGATTATAAATCCGAGGTTGTCGAACAAATCAATTACATTTAACATATTCATAAAGAAAATTAAAATTATAGGGATAAAAAATAGTCATATATGTCTGGAGGTTATGGCAAATTGCCATTCCAATTACATGTTTCCTT
>JACIWB010000081.1 GCA_014361245.1 Thermoplasmatales archaeon
GTTGCATCTGGATCATTTAATATTATCCTTACCGCCTCTTCTATTGTGAAGTAATTCTTGTTATGTGTTTCATCTCCTCTCTTCCATAGCAATATTGGCTCTTCATTCCAGAACTGATACCATATCTCATAAACACCGCTATCCCATATGAAATCATCTGTTGAATTAAGCCATATCTTTGTATTATTTGTTACCCAGTGAATTGTTTCTCCTCCTGCAATTGTCTCCTCTATGAATGGCTCGCTAAATTCTTTCTCTGTTCTTGGAGGTGTGCAATCTATAACCAGATCCTGCTTCCTCTCTCCCTCTGTCATATTATTATAATCATATACCTGCCAGTGTATTTCATATTTGCCACATGAGAAATTGACTAAATCGCCAAGATGTATCCATAAGCGGAAGTATTCTCTGCCTTCTTCATCATACCACTTGTCATATTTTATTCCATTTTGCTGATAAGGCGCTTCCCATTCATAAGCAGTTGTCCATGGAATTAATGTGGTCCATTCTCCTGCTCCTCCCATCACCTCTCTTATTTTAACATTGTAATAACCAACAAAGCTTATGCTTTCAACATGATACCACCCATCGTTGTAAATTCCGTCATATGGTGATAACCATTCAATGTTCATATAATCGCAATAGTTCCACAAGCCATCGCCATTACTGTCAATGTAATCAATTATTTCTCCCGCTTCCTCGCCAGATATGTAAATTGCTCCTTTCTTAACCTGGTCTGAAATGAGTTGAACTGTTGTTTCTCTTGTTACCCATCTCCATACTGTATAATTCACATACCATATGCCGGTCTGGCAATCTGGATTGGATGGCAAATCTGTTGTATTTATTACAACCCATGTACAGTTCTGGAAGTAATATACATTTGAAGTTTCATTATAATAAAGTGTTCCATTGCTTATTTCAAATTCTAAATTGCTTTCAGGCGAGCTGTCATCTACTCCAACATGCCATTCAACTGGCTCTTCTGTATTGCATAAATCATCCTTGCTGAAGTAATATAGCCAGTGCTCACATCCTTCAGTGAAATAGAATGGCTCTTCATAATGCATCCAGTATATCCATCCACCAAATGGCGGCTCCTGCTCAAACCAGAAATCTGAGCTATTATTGAATTGTATCAAATCTGCATGGCTTGAAACATCTATCTCGCTGCCATTTATTGCTCCAGGTGTGTCTGGAGTTGGGTAGAATTCATACATTTCACTTGTTTCATTCCACCATACCCAGCGATAATATGTATTGTTCTGCCAGTTATATGGATATATGCATCCATCTCCATAATGATTTGCATAGAAGTGCACATCATCATTAATGCATATAACATTTGGTGCATTTCCAAGCTCAACATCCTTTGGTGTATACCATTGTTTTGGCTCTTCATTCCTTGGTATCTCTGGATGATTGCCCCATGAAATGCCAAGCAATGTTTCTGGAGCAATTCCATCTACATACCAGCGCTCATGCTTTAACTCGCTTGAATGGCATAGCTTATCCTTTGCAAAGTAGTATAAATCATGTGTGCAATTCTCTGGTAAATGAGCTTCAAATGAGATGTATCCAACTCTTGGATCTTCATCATAATCGCCGTTATCATAGATCACCCACCATTCAAAGTCATAAATTTCTTCATCCTCTTCTGTTACTCCAGGAATTTCAGAGCCATCTACTAAATCATCTCCAAATCCTCCACTATATATATCATTCCATTCATATCTCCAGTATATTGCAGATATTCCAACTGCACATTCATTTTCTGGCAAATCATATGCATTTATTGTTATTGGAGCGCATGCCCTCAGGAAACCATAGGAAGTTATATCAACCCAGAATATTACCCAGAAATCAGTGTCATAATCTCCATAACCATATGGAGTGGAAAATTCGAATGCTATCTGAATATCCTGTCCATAATAATCCCACAATGATATATCTTCAGTGGTAAACCAAGTGTCATCATTGAATTGCTTTAACAGATGCCAATCTCCATTTTCATCTATTAGATATACATTTCCTATAGCATTTTCTGTGATGAAAATATGCAAGAATGTTAAATTGCTGAATTTTGGCAGGTCATAAATTACTGGTGAATATAGAAATTCATTCTGATAATAATAATAGCCATGCACAACCGCAGCATCAACTATTTCATCAGTCCATGGCCACGGGCTCACATATTGCTCCCATCCATAATATGAATTGCCAGCAAAATTGCCTTCCCTGCTCCAGTCTCCATATTCAGTTAATCCATCTGTTGGCGGGAATCTTGGAACAGCTTCTGATCCAACCGTATGCTTATACATGTCAAAATTGTCTTCAAATACTGGCTCCTCAACTTCTCTTATTTCAAGTTTTATATCATCAATGAACCATCCTAAATCTGTTGTATAAATATTGCTATAAAATCTAAATCTTATCTTTATTACTTTTCCTATATAATCACTTATATCAATGAATTCCTGCACCCAATCTCTTGCTCCGTTATAACTTGCAACTTCATTCCATGAGCCATCAGCATAAACTTCAACATATGCTCTATCTGAATAATCATTGTCCATATCATATTTATGCCAGAACATCAGCATTGCCTTCATTCCTTCATAATCTGGAGATGTTAGCTCAATTTCTCCACTTATCAATGCGTCATTCATGCAATTCAGATAATGCGGAGCGCTTTCAACTCCACAATACCATGAGTGATTTTCTGAATGATAATCATAATCTGTTATATGCCATTTGCTTGTTTCAAGCATTTC
>JACIWB010000082.1 GCA_014361245.1 Thermoplasmatales archaeon
TAGAAACAAAAAGATTACTATTTTCCAGATTTAAAAAAGAAGATATGAGAAGGAAACATGTAATTGGAATGGCAATTTGCCATAACCTCCAGACATATATGACTATTTTTTATCCCTATAATTTTCTTTATGAATATGTTAAATGGAATTGATTAATCGACAACTCCTGTAGGATTTTAATTTCAACTTATAACTTTTATTCCTCTCTAAACCTTAAAGCATCTATTAAGCCATGTGCATAATTTATGCACCCAAAAGCGGTGAAATAATCTTTCCTTTCCAAATAGAATTTTGCATCCTCATAATATCTTTTAGCCATATCTACTATTTTCTCATCTTTTACTTTCTTACAGTTTTCAACAAAAAGATTCAGGTCTTTCTTTATTCTCTCTTCTATTTCCATATTTTTACCTCTCCTCCTAACTTATTACATTTCCCTTTTATTATCTCTTTTAATTTTTCACTGCATTTTATTTTTAAATTTGCTGTGCCATCCACAGAAAAATCCAGAACATTGCTGTTTTCCCATATCCAGGAAATGAATGTTTTTTCCTTTTCAGGAATTCGCAACTCTAAGTAAGAAAAAGGCAAGCAATTCTCTATTTCATATATAAGAAGGTCTATATTTTCTCCAGTTAAAGCTGAGATTGGTATTGTTTTAATATTAAAATTCTCTTCAACAATCTTTATTTTCTTCTCCATCTCTTCTCTCTTTATTTTATCTATTTTATTCATTACTATTATTATTTTTGGCTCTTCTTTTAGAATATAAATTTCTTTGAGGGAAGCCTTTATTTTTTCAATCAATATATTATCATTATCAGAAGAATCAACAACAAGTAGAATCAAATCGGAAAAAGAAATTTCTTCCAGAGTTGAATGAAATGCATTTATTAGCCAATGTGGTAGATCTTTAATAAATCCTACGGTGTCTATAAGTAAGATTGGTAGAGATGATTTAGCCAGTTTTTTTGTTTTTGTTGAAAGAGTGGTAAATAATCTATCATCTATTTCAACATCATCACCAGTCAATGCCTTTAAAATAGAACTCTTGCCAGCATTTGTATAACCAGTTATTGCAACAACATAAAAACCCTTTTCCTCTCTTTCCTTTCTAACCAATCCCCTATCTTCCTCTATCTTCTTCAACTCATATTTTATTTTCTTAATTCTTTTTTTTATCATCTCATAATAGTCAGCAACAACATACTCTCCTCCTCCTAAAAAACCAGGTCTATCTTTCTCACTAGTTCTATGAAACAATTCTCTCACAAAAGGTTTTTCATATTGTAACTTAGCCAGATTAACCTGTAATTTTGCCTCCCTCCTTTTCGCCCTCCTCATAAATATTTCAACTATTAATCTTATTCTGTCATATACTTCCACCCTAAGAGTTTTCTCCAGGTTATACCATTGGGAAGGTCTTAAAGCATCATTTACAAACGCTATTTTAATATCATTTTTCTCGATATATTCCTTCACTTCTTCTATTTTACCTTTTCCAAGATAATAGGAGGCGTCCTCTTCCTTTTTCTGTATAAAAACTTTTTCTATTTTATAATCTAAGGATTCAGCAAGAGAAATAATCTCTGTCACATCCTCATCTTTTGATAGCACCACTCCTTTCACATTTTTAATCCCATTCTGAAATATAAACTTTCCAGTGGAAATGAGGGGGTGGGAAGCCGCCGGCGGGAATTGAACCCGCGACCTTCTGATTACGAATCAGATGCTCTTCCTGCTGAGCTACGGCGGCTCATGCAACATATGCTTCTGCAAGTATTCTATATTCGCCGTAACCAATCAGTTTTAAAATAATATTCCATTCTCCTGGTAAAGGCTCTTCAAAATAGAAATATTCTTCATATGACCTTGACTTTGCAGTTGTGCAATAATCTTTTTCTATTTTTTCTGAAGGAGTTAAAATAGTAAGGTTTAGTTTCCCCTGGCTTAAAAATTGCACATCAGAATAGACAGGATTTGAAAAATTTACTTCAATTATAATATGAAGATATTTTGTTTTTTCCCGAATAATTACAGGTATGGATACATTTTTTGCAATTTCAGAATTAAAAATATCTATCCATTTAAATTCTTCTTTCATATTAGCTATTGTTACCCATTCATATCTCTCTCCTTTTTTAAAAAAATCTGACATCTTTCCATAAATTTCTCCAGCTGAAATACATCCACAGAGCAATATGTTGATTATTAAAGCAGTTGCAATGAATATCTTCTTCACAAAAAGAAAATAATTGGTGTTAATAATATTATTGTTTTTAGCAGAATAAATTGCAACAGAGGCAGATACAGATTTACCGTTTTTAAATCTGTATTTTGTTATTGTGAGAGCTCAGCAATAACAAATTTTTCAACAAAATAGTTTGTTTTGCGGTTGTTATTCTGTAAAAATGCATGATCGATTTGAAAAACAAGCAAAAATACATCAAATCAATTCTTTTCTAATCTAACCGTTTGTGAATAAAAGGCAATGATTGAACAAATGTTAA
>JACIWB010000083.1 GCA_014361245.1 Thermoplasmatales archaeon
TCATATGCCCCTTTTGCTTCAGCAAGAGCATATCTTCGCAAAACATAATCATTTTCGAAAGCAACAGCGATCATTCTTGCGATTGCATATGAATAAATTTCCATTTCAAAATCTACTTCATTTACTAATGGCATATCCCTGACAATTCCTTCAATTATTGCCTGTCTAACCCTTTCCACCCCCCTTCTTCTTGCCCTCTCATAAATTATATCATCAAGTATTTCCTCTATACTAACCCCTCTATTTTTAACCCATTCTTTTGCTTCCGAAAGAAATGGATACTTAGAAATTTTTATCAATTCCACAAAAATAAAATGATTTTGTTTTTAATATTTTTGATGGCTGATTTTGCAATCATTTTAAGCAGAAGAAAAATATACTGCACCAACATCAATCAAAAGATTTAATTGCTGTGTTGAATAAACCTTAAAAATTTTTTGCATCATTCTCCTTCAGAAGGGAATGTTGTCAAACGAGAGAAATGTGCATTTTTCTGGATTTTATCGAAACCGAAAGAAAGCAAAGAAAACTATTGGCAATAAAAAATAGAAAGGATATAATCTATCTTAAGATAGGAGAAAGAATTTCAATTATATAGATAAGCATGACTGCCATATACGAATGGCTATACAAATTCGGAGTGTATTGGAAAATAGCATCTCAGATAAAAGCCTCATTTTGTGCAATGCAAAACAGATGGAAGAGCATGGTATTTGATACTGAAAAGATAGAACATTTTGATAACTATTTTCCAAGCAAGAGATGGAAAATAAAACATGTGAAATCTTTTATTTTCCATTTATGTTTTGTATTATAATTGGATAGAGCCATCAGAGTTTATCCAACAACTCCTCAGTTTTTTATTGTAGAGAATGCAGCGCCATCTTTACTTAAAATTTAAGAGCAAATATTAAATATATATTTGCTATTTTTATCCGCCATGACTGAAGAAAAGGAATTTAAATATATAGTCAGGATAGCAGCAACAGATATAGATGGTAATAAACCAGTAATGTATGGACTCACAAGAATAAAGGGAATAAATTATATGCTGGCAAATGCAATCCTTACACAAACTGGAATAGATAAAAATAAAAGGATAGGTTATCTTTCAGATAAAGAAATAGAGGAAATAAGCAATGCAATAGAAAAAATAAATGAATGGCTGCCAGAATGGATGAAAAACAGGAGAAAGGATTTATATTCTGGCAGGAATTTGCATTTAATTGGCTCAGAAATAGATTTAATGAAGAGAGAAGATATAAATCTACTGAGAAAAATAAGAGCATATCGTGGAATCAGGCATGAAAGAGGGCTTCCTGTAAGAGGGCAAAGAACAAGAAGCCATAAAAGAACAGGCTTGACAGTTGGAGTTATAAGAAGTAAAGAAATGGCAAAGAAGAAGGAAGAAGGAAAGGAGGAAAAGAAGGAGAAGAAGTGAGAAAATGGGTGACCCTAAATTTCCAAGAAAAAAATATGAAACACCGTCCCATCCCTGGCAAGCAGATAGGATAGAGAGGGAAAAGGAGATTGTCCAGAAATATGGGCTGGCTAAAAAAAGAGAGATATGGAGATCTGAAACAATATTGAGAAAGATAAGGGAGCAGGCAAGAAGGCTGAGGGCGAGGGCAGGCGAGAGGCAGGCGGAAATGGAAAAAGAAGCATTGCTGAAAAGATTGTATAATCTTGGCATCCTTCCAGAAAACTCAACTCTTGAAGATGTTTTGGCTTTGAATGTGGAGCATATACTCGGCAGGAGACTGCAAACTTTGGTATACCTTCACGGACTTGCAAGAACACCGAAGCAAGCGCGTCAGCTGATTGTTCATGGTCATATAGCAATAGATGGAAGAAGGGTAACAATCCCATCCTATTTGGTTAGAAGGGGAGAGGAAGAAAAAATCTCATATTCACCAAAATCTCCTCTTAATAATGAATTGCATCCTGCCCGTCCGAAAAAGGAAGAGATTTTAGCAGCAAAAGAAACGGAGGTGCAAAATGGTTAAGTGGGGAATTGCTCATATTTTTTCATCGCATAACAACACAATAATTACAGTTACAGACATAACAGGAGCAGAGACGCTTGCAAAATGCTCTGGAGGAATGGTTGTAAAATCAGATAAAGATGAGCCATCACCATACGCAGCAATGGTCGCAGCCCAGAGAGTAGCTGAGGAGCTAAAAGAAAAAGGAGTGGATTCATTGCATATAAAGGTAAGGGGAATAGGAAGGGGAAGGAGTAAAAGCCCCGG
>JACIWB010000084.1 GCA_014361245.1 Thermoplasmatales archaeon
CAGCATCTATATCAAAAAAATACAAGATAATTTCAATCCCATTTTGGTCTGATTTTAACGAACCTACAAGCGAATCACAATAAAAAAAAATGTGAATTTCAATCCCATTTTGGTCTGATTTTAACAAAGATTACCTCGAAAGAATAGTCCAACAAATGTAAGATTTCAATCCCATTTTGGTCTGATTTTAACATTTTGCCGATTTCCTTATTGGATTAAAGGGAGGAATTTCAATCCCATTTTGGTCTGATTTTAACTGTTTATCGCACCGCATTTGCCCTCAAAAACCTTTGCGATTTCAATCCCATTTTGGTCTGATTTTAACACTGTGTGGTTGGATGCGATTGTGACGGTGTCTCCGTATTTCAATCCCATTTTGGTCTGATTTTAACAGTTGTGGTGCGTCGTATCCTGGTGATACGATGTCGATTTCAATCCCATTTTGGTCTGATTTTAACTCAGCATAGAAATCAACGAGATATATCTCATATCAGATTTCAATCCCATTTTGGTCTGATTTTAACATAAGATCCTTTTCAGCCCTTTCAGTCATCTTAAAATTTCAATCCCATTTTGGTCTGATTTTAACGGTAATCAGAGACAAGATTATAAATCACAGAAGTAAATTTCAATCCCATTTTGGTCTGATTTTAACACGAGGCATGTAACCTTTCTATCAAATTGATGTTCATATTTCAATCCCATTTTGGTCTGATTTTAACATACAATTTGAGTTGTCTCGCAAACCATTGACTCCAATTTCAATCCCATTTTGGTCTGATTTTAACACGTTCCTATGGTTTCTTCGAAGTTTACGGTCACTGCGATTTCAATCCCATTTTGGTCTGATTTTAACGATATACTGGGGATTCAAGGATAAAGAAGGCAACAGTAATTTCAATCCCATTTTGGTCTGATTTTAACAGAATTCCATGCGCTCAGGTCATCAGCCTTTTGTACGAATTTCAATCCCATTTTGGTCTGATTTTAACTAATAGAAACTTCGTAAGACGTGAGGGGTACAATGTTATTTCAATCCCATTTTGGTCTGATTTTAACTTTTAACGGAAATCGATTCCAACAAGTTTAGGCTTAGGTTTATTTCAATCCCATTTTGGTCTGATTTTAACAATTAAAAATCACAAGAACCTACATTAGCCAAAACATTTCAATCCCATTTTGGTCTGATTTTAACACGATCGTGTCATCAACCTCAACCTTTTCCCAGAATTCCAATTTCAATCCCATTTTGGTCTGATTTTAACTCAATTATCTCTCTGATTTTCTGCATTTTTCGCATCTTATTTCAATCCCATTTTGGTCTGATTTTAACCCCGATTTCTTTCATATTTTTGACTACTTGCTTTTCGAATTTCAATCCCATTTTGGTCTGATTTTAACATTTTTTTTTGAAAAAATGGAAAAAAAAGGAGGTGATAATTTCAATCCCATTTTGGTCTGATTTTAACCTACCAATCCTCTGCTCCAACCTAGAATAAGTCCAATTTCAATCCCATTTTGGTCTGATTTTAACGTACCCTGCGGCGAAGAATGCTCTGAACGCTCCCTCAGCAAATTTCAATCCCATTTTGGTCTGATTTTAACCTCTCAAACGGGGTGGAGATCCCTGCCATTACGATATTTCAATCCCATTTTGGTCTGATTTTAACGCTTTTCTCTCAAATTTGCATGAGGAGATTGTCTTCATTTCAATCCCATTTTGGTCTGATTTTAACGAGTGGGGGAATTCATACGGGTACTATCTCGTGATCTATTTCAATCCCATTTTGGTCTGATTTTAACCGCACTTGCGTCCTCGTCCTTTCTCTCCTATTATAAATTTCAATCCCATTTTGGTCTGATTTTAACTACTGTCGCCCTGAGCCCATGCGTCCTGCCTCGCCCATTTCAATCCCATTTTGGTCTGATTTTAACACCACCTCACATTTTTGTTCTTTATTATATGTAGGCATTTCAATCCCATTTTGGTCTGATTTTAACAGGGCGATTTTTTCTTTCTTTTTGTTTTATCTTTTTTCTTGTTGGTTGTATTTAATGGTTTGTGTCG
>JACIWB010000085.1 GCA_014361245.1 Thermoplasmatales archaeon
GAATCGCAAGCGAAGACGATGACGCCAACCTTGCATCCAGACCACGACCAACAGCAACACCAAAACCCACCAGGTGAGTAGGGGATGGTCATTAAAACCTTCAAGGACATCGTGGACAGGCAGAAGAGCATAGAAAAGCTCGAAGAGATGAGAGAGTACATTGAAAAGAGGATCCAGAGATTACAGGAGCAAAAGGAGAAGGAGCAGTTCCCAGGATCGAAGGCAGGCCGGGAAGTGCTAAAGATTAGACCCACAGGGAAAATCACCTACCAACTTGAAAAAGTGAACTGTGGAAAACCCAACTGTGAAAAATGCCCACACGGTCCCTACTGGTATGGCTATAGGAGAGTAAACGGCAAACTTGTAAGTTTTTACGTTGGTAAGGAACTCCCAAAAGATGAAACAAAAGGACATTGAAAAACCATTATACCCACCCACCCCATGATCAGCCGCACCCTTACAGGCGCGGTTTTATTTTTTTTCTCCCCCCAATTTTTGAAACAAGCCATAGGGTTAAAATCAGACCCAATGGGATTGAAATCTTTTTGTGATAATATTTGTTATCACAACCTGGCCAGTTAAAATAAGGTTAATGTGGAGATCTTGTCATGGGCCGAAGCCATCGAATCCAATCCCATCCTTTGCGAGAACTATGTGTCAAATGTGATATATAAATGTTTGCTCGGTTAGATGGGATTGAAAAAGATTAGATATGGGCTCTTCCGAAAATATGGGATTCTTTCCACGATTCTTGAACTTATTAGCCTATTTACACTATCACAATCCATTGTTCATCCTATTCACCATTTTAATCATCCCATGCCTACTAATCTGATTTTAAAGAATTTTTTGGAATTTCTGAGGCTAAAAAAGAGGATCCTTTTCTTGTCTTATGTAACATTGTGAAATGTATATTGTTACATAAGATCCACAACACTTCACACAGGAATTTTCAGAAGCTATAAAGAGATATATAGCACACGCTTCATATATTATTGGTATGGGGGATGCTCTCCTATACAGGGCCCTTCGATTTTTTGGGAGCTCCAAAAAAAGGGAACCCTCCAAAGATGAAATCCTGGCAACGGGGCCTTGATGGGGGGGTGCTCTTTCCCCCAACCAAAAGTAGGAGGCGAGGAAAAATTGGGAGAGAGGCAACGCTCATTCTAGCGGTAGTGATGCTAGGTGTAGTCATGGCAGGATGTTTGGCCCCTTCTTATTCAGTGTATGACAGTGGAAAAATTAGATTTGAATATCCAAGCGACTATGAAGTGATAACAAATAATACAGAGGATGTTCAAGCCGATCATGTGGGCGTTGATCTTTTTGTGGCTGGAGTAGCGTTTAACGATACTAGTGATCCTGATCATGAATCAGTTGCTGTAACGAGGTATGATGATATGACATTGGATGAAGCAATTGATATAGACACAGGGGCTGCTGTGGCAGAAGATGAGAGTTTGGAAGAGTTAGAAAATGGGATTTCAGAGGGGGGTATGGACGTGCTATGGAAGGGGGAATACAAAAGGAGGCCAGCAGCATTGCTTAGCAACATCTACTCAGTGCCAGAACTTCAGCTGTGGGAGTTGAATATCCAAGACGGCAAGAGTGTTTATACAATATATTTTTGGACTCACAGCATAGAGTGGAAGAACACCACTCTTGGTGGTGAAACGTTCGAAGTTCCAAAGAACTTCGCCCATATCATTGAAACTTTAAACTTCCATTGATTTTTTTGGTTATCATAGTGAACTTCGTTATGCACAAATATAACGAACTAATACCCAAACCCAAAAAAATCACACCCCACCAACAAAAAACCCAAAACCCCACCCGGAAAAAGGTCACCGCCAGCCACCCACCCACAAAAAAAGGTCACCCCTGGCCGCGCGCCGCCACACGCACCATAAAAAAAGGATATAACACAAGATTGTGTACATTTTTGTACATTTTTGTATTGTTATGTGCTATAATGATTTCAATGGAAAAATTAGATTTTTCAAAATAGGGGGTTCTCCAG
>JACIWB010000086.1 GCA_014361245.1 Thermoplasmatales archaeon
GTGGATGTGGAATAAATTCTCCAGTTATTGCAAGAATAGAAGGAAGAAAGGCGGATTCAATTGTTCTGCCAAGCGGAAAAATAATTCCTCCCTTCACAATAACTGGAATTCCAGCAAAGGTAATGGAAGAGATGAATACAAGAAAAATACTTCAATTCCAGATTTTACAGAAAAGTATTGATAGGATAGAGGTATTGATTGTAATAGATGATGAGCAGCGCAATATTGAGCCGAAAAATGAAATTATTTTCAAAAAACTGAAGGAAAAATTTGAGGAAAAATTCAACGGAGAAATAAAAGTAGAGGTTATAGAAGTTGATGAAATTCAGAAGAGCGAGGCACTTGAAACGCCCCCGCCCGTTGTTGCATCAAATGTAAGGTTGCCCTAAACCGAAATAAGCACCCGAATTAAATCTCTTAAACCGGGAGATAAACCAAGAAAAATTAAGAAAAATTTTGTTGTATTCTTTAAATTTAATTTCAAATCATTTATTCCATATAACACAAGAATTGTTACAATTATTTTTATTAAAGGATATAGAATTCCATAGTTCATTAAAAAAGCTGGCAGTGGATGCTTCTCCCCATATACAAAACCAAAATTAAATGGATCAACGATTGCAAAATATGTTGTTATTCCATCCAAAAGATGCCCGAAAATTACAAAAGCGCTTATTTTATCAATAAAAGATAATCTGAAATAATTGGAGATATATAAAATTGCAAAAGAAAGTACTATTGATAAAAACAAAGAAATTAAAATTCTTGCCTCAATAATTTTTGCATAAGAAATTAGGGCTAATAGAGAGGAAATCATTGCAATTAAGCCAAAAGATAGAATTGAAGCATTGTAATCCTTTTCCATCTTTTTGTAGATAAAAAATGCTATTATTGAAATTATTGCAAAAATAACTGGATTTAGTTTCAATCTGAAATAAAGGTAGAGAAATAAATAAAAAATATTTATTGCTACAATACTCAATAAAAATTTTTTTTCATCCCTGCATTTAATTCCAAAAAAAATTGAAATAAAAAATAATATGCCAATCTGGGCATATATAAGAGGGGATATAAAAAAGTAGGAAAGAGGGGAAGCAAAAGAGCCTGCATCTTCAAGCACCCTTGAAAATGAGCCGTATAAAATAAAGGGCAAAGAGCAGATTATAAATTTCAAATCAACCTTTATTTTATATTTTTCAAAAAAAAGATAAAATAAATAGATGAATATGATAAGGAAAGCACCATAGATTAATTCAGATATGATTGTATATCCCTCATATGCAACTATTCCATTTCTTATCGCTGGCTTGCCCGTGGCGTCTGCGATTATCGGGCCGACAAAATATTTCCATATCAATCTATCGTAAATTATATGGGGGAAAAGAGCTAGGGCAAGGAAGAAAAAAATTAGTGGAATTGCGATATAGCGAAGCTTCATGAAATGTAACTTTATGAAAGATTTAAATTTTACAATTTAAGATTCTCCTCGAAATGAATGATATCTCTTATATCAAAATTTTATAAGAGTATATAATCTATTTTGTCCAAGCTCTAAATTTATATCAGCTTTCATAGCTCTATTTTCATCTCCTCTTACAAAATTATAAATTATTCTCCTAAGACTAAGAAAAGCATTCGCTGAATCAAAAGATTTGAAGG
>JACIWB010000087.1 GCA_014361245.1 Thermoplasmatales archaeon
CGCGCAAAATCAAATGATAATGTCACTGACACGTGATGGTTCTATCAAATGATAAAGACACCAGGCTGCCTCGCTCCTTTCTAAGTAGGTATCGGTATGTGCAGCGTGTCCAACACGTTTTCGGTGATGCCTGGGGTAGCTCCAGGCAGGGTGAATAGCTCATCGAGGAGCTGGTAGATCTCCTCCCGCAAGCGCCGCGGGTTGGTTTGTTCCCGCAAGCGTTGCAGCTCCTCACGGCGTTGGGGCGAGATCGCCGCAGTCGCACACAGACGCTCGAAGGGGGTGCGTGCCAGATCGAAGCGGCGTTGGACTCGCCCAGGTTGCGGGGAGTCTGCCGTCACCGTCTTTTCGCTCATGCGTAGCACAGGCTGGAAGAGGTTGTGATAGACCCACGACTTCTCGTAGATGCGGTTGAGCATCAGGGTTTGCGCCACGGTGTCTAGGCGCTCATGGCCCAGGTAGTACCGTACTTGACTGCCGTTCTTCTGTTCGACAAAGCGGTTGTCGTTCTTGTGGAAGGGACGGCTGCGCGAGAGGCGCACGCCTTTGACCGCCTCTTGCCAAAAGCGCAGCAAGTGGTCATTGAAGAACTCCTTGCCGTTATCAGGATGGATCTCCCGCACAGGGAAGGGCAAGCGCGCCAGGATACGCCGAAAAGCATCCTGCATCACACGTTGGCTGCGCCCTAGCACAGCTACTTGCTCACACCAGCCGGTAGCGACATCGACCAACTGCACGGTGTGCACATAATCCCCACTGGCGCTGGGCCCACAATGATGCACCAGGTCTACTTCAAAATGGCCAGGCTCTTGCTCATCCCATGGGATACGCCCCATCGGCACATCCCGCAGCAGAGGATGAGCAGGACGAGGCTTCCTGCGGCGAGGCAAACGCCAGGTTTCCAAGCGGGCGAACTTCTGCAGCCGCCGCCTAATGGTGGACACGCTGACGCACTCCAGTTGCTCCAGCAGCACCGGACTCAAGTGCAACTCGCCATGAGCGGCCAAGTGCTGCGCCATGGAGACCAGATTGGGCTTCAACCGCTCCGCACAGATGTAGTCATGGCTTTCGGCAATGACGCGCAAAGCATCGTCCAAAGCGGCACCGTATGAGTTGCCTCTTTGTCTGCGGCGAGCACGGCGTTCAATCCGGCCATTCATGTGGCGGATGAGCGTCTTGCGCTCCAATCCTGTCACTTGCTCCATCTCGTCGAGCATCCGGCTGCGCTCCTTCCGCTTCGCCTGGAGATATGGCTTCTGCTTGATGCGTAGATACTTGTAGCGCTCATCAATGGTCATTTTCTCTTCGTTAGGCATAGTCCCTCCGGTGATATTATCATTTGAAAGAACTATACCTCTTTAGTGACATTTTAGATAAAAGAACACG
>JACIWB010000088.1 GCA_014361245.1 Thermoplasmatales archaeon
TGCATATCCCACTCTTGGCGTATTCATTGCATAAAGGAACAAAATTCTAAGGTAATCCTTGTAAAACTCCCCTCCATACTCCACCCACTGCTCATACAGCCATCTGACGAAGTTTTTGACGTCAACACTCTCCTGTAGATCCTTCCTGAGAGCTGGTTTCTCGACAATCCATCCTTTCTTTTGAAGGAAATAGACAAACATTAATCTGTTGAGGAATGTATGAGCAAAGGTCTTGGCGGCTCTTTCAACAAATATCTCTTTTGGCAACTCGCCAACATAAGATTCCCCAAGTTTTTTCCCGTAACGCTTTTTTATTGAGTCCTTAAGTTTGGAATAGTACTCTTTGTACTCCTTGAAAAACTCCTCTGTAAGAGGCCTAACGTGCATGTATTCATCTATGAGGGCTTTTATTTGGATTGCCGGTGGATGCTTTTTCGATTTCTTGTAAAATTCTTCAAGCTCCTGAGCAACACTGGCCAAGTTCTTCACAAGAGTCCTGAATTTTCCCTCCTCTGGGTCAATTACATAGATATTGAGCTTGGCATTTTCAAGCTCTCTCCTGTAGATTGGAACTACAAGCTTCCAGTATTTTGAGTAGTCCAAGATTATCAGAAAATTCGCGAATTCCAATCCAACTGAATACGTGAAGTCGAGAAGATCCTTAACAAGTCTTTGTCTGTATTTTATGGTGTCACTTTTACTTTTAGCGTAGACAACGTAGAAACTCTCACCTTCAGGCGGGTTTGTTTTTGCAATGATTTTAATCATATCAGTGTTTTGTGCCACAAATTCATTAAGCATGTCCTCAGGGATGATCTCATCAACATAATTGAACTTCCACGCATCAATGAAAATATTTCTAAAATAGTTTATTGCTTCCTCTGTTCCCATATCAGGTTTAAGCTCTTTAAGATTACTTTCAATTTCTCCAACAAGCCGATACATATGAGAATACCCCCTACGTTAGTATTATACTTCCTAATTCATTTTATGCTCAATGGTATATAATTTTTTTCAACAGTCTTTTTATGATGTGCAAAAGCGGCCTTTGGGAATCAAAAATGCCTTTATTTTGAAAGGTTTTTTCATTCGTTTTGATATTTGAAAGAGGAGACATTGTGTAGGGCAAAAAAGGATTAGGAAAAAATCGGCATAATCCCCAGAGCTAGACCTTGTCCTCGTTACCTCTCTGCCTCATTTTCCCTTAAGGTATGTTCCTCAAAGAACTTTTTCTGTCTCTTCTCTTCCTCAATCTTTTGCTTGAGAACTTCATAAGTTAGCCAGCTAAATTTCTCTTCAGGGATCAGCTCTTTGTACATAATAATAAGATCAGCTGCCGCTGCTGCGTGTCCATCATCTAATAAGCGCTC
>JACIWB010000089.1 GCA_014361245.1 Thermoplasmatales archaeon
GCCATATTCAAGATTATACCATGTTATTGATGTGTTGCTATTGTTTGCAACATTTGTATTTATACCAAGCAATTGCCAAGTTAAGTTTCCTAATTTTCGACCATAGAATTTAACGCTCATAATATTGCTATCTACATCGACAACATGCACTTTTAAGATTGGATTTATGCTTACATTTGTAGAGTTATTTGCTGGGCTAACTAAATAGATTGAAGGAAGAGAATTAGGTTTAAGAGAAATATTTACAAAAGAATAACCTTCATTTGTTAAAATTGTTGAATTGCTTCCATAAAATTGCTGATAAAAAGCTTCTATAAAAACCTCGTCGCCATACTTCCATCCATTTTTAAAATTTCCTAAATTGATTCCATACCATCCTTCTCCATAATCTTCTGCATATCCAACTTCACCTGTTGCATTTTCTTTTACTTTAACTGTTGCTCCGCTTACTGGCGAGCCACTTAATTCAACATGAATCCATATTGTATAAGGATTGCCCGGCGGAGAGGAGGCAAAAGAAAATAAATTTACTATAAGAATTGATAAAACTATCAGCGATACTGCTTTTTTTTCCATTTTCTCATTGCCAGAATTACCAAAATTATTGAAAAAAATTCAAAACCAGGTATTTTCTCTTTTTTCTCAGAAACAACTATTTCTTTTGATATATTTTTGCTGAAATCATTGCATGAAATTTTAAGGGTAACATTATATTTTCCTTCCTTTTCATAAGAATGCTTTGGATTTTTTTCATAAGCAAAGCATCCATCTCCAAAATCCCAGGTATAATTTAAAATATTTCCAATTGAATTATCTATAAAGGATATATTCTCCCCAACTTTTGGTTGCGATGGAGTAAAAATAAAATTTGGATTTAAATCAACATTTAAAGATATATCTACTTTTGCTGGCTCATCAGATAAAATCTCTATTTCCTTATATCCATAAAGACAATCACATTTTGCTTTTAAAATTATTTTATCTCCTATTTTCCAATCATAGGGAGGATTTCCAAAGCATAAGGTGTATGCACCGTTTTCCTCGCTTACTGCATTTACTATTTCCCCGCTCCTTTCATTTACTGCTTCAATCTCTATGCCTGACAGAAAATTTCCTTCATGATAAACATACCCATATATAACAAATGGGCTAGAAGAAAAAACAAGAGGGGGGAGGAGGATTAGCCAAGCAAGGAGCGCCCGCCATCCCATTGTATTATTCCTCCTTCATTTCTGAATATGAATACTGCATCTCCTATGGAAATATCGAAGTCACCAGGTGGATAGCCAACTATGTATTCAGGAGCCCATTGT
>JACIWB010000090.1 GCA_014361245.1 Thermoplasmatales archaeon
TCCTGCCGGGCGCACTTTATTTTTGCCCCTTGCACCCCTTTCTTCATAGAGGTATAAAGCCAACCATACATCACCGCATGGGAGGGTTTGCCGATGTGGGTCCTCCTTCCCGCGCTGTTCATGGGTTGGGCCCTGGGCGCCAACGCTGCCGGTAACGTCTGTGCCCTAGGCATCGCTACCGGAGCCTGGCGTTACCGCACTGCCGTGCTCCTCACCGCTGCTTTCACCGTTCTCGGTGCATATCTGGTGGGTCGGGCTGGAGTGAACACCTACGGGAATTTGGTCAGCCACGAGGTGCGCGGTGCGTTCTGTGCTACTCTTGCGGCCGGACTAATCGTGGCCATGATGAGCTGGCGTGGCCTGCCCGTGCCCGGGCCACAGGCCATCGTGGGCGCCATCGTCGGCGTGGGCCTCGCTGCAGGACGCTCTGTGGAGTGGGGTCTCCTTGGAAAAATTGTGGCTTCATGGGTGATAAACCCCGTAAGCGCCTGTGCCCTTGCTTACCTTTTGAGCCGCGTCCTCACGCCTCTTTTGAGTCGCAAACTCCTGGGCTTGGAAACCTTTGACCGCTTGACTCGAGCGATTTTGATCCTGGTCGGAATTTGGGGAGCATTTGCTTTAGGTGCCAACAACGTTCCGAATGTGACGGGAGCTTTCGTGAGCACGGGGTTTCTTTCTCCGAGCGCGGCGTGTCTCATCGGCGGAGCAGCCATCGCCCTGGGAGTGCTCACTTATTCCCGGCCAGTGATTGAGACGGTCGGCCACAAGCTGGTGGAGCTTGGGACCTGGCCCGCTTTGCTTGCGGTCACGGCGGAGGTCATGGTCCTCCAAGGGTTCGCCGCGATTGGCTTCCCGGTGTCCACAGCGCAAGCGGTGGTAGGGGCAGTGGTGGGGGTGGGGTTGAGCAAGGGAGTTGAGACCGTAAACCTCCGGCAGGTCTGGAGCATCTTAGCAGGCTGGGTTTTCACTCCCGTGCTTTCCGGGGGGTTGGGTTTCCTTCTTTGGCTTGGGTTTGGGCGACTTCTCGGGTGAGTTTGGTATACTTAGGCCAGATGGAGGGGTGGGCGAGCGGCCGAAACCACCTGCCTGGAGAGCAGGTGCACCCCAAAAGGGTGCCGCGGGTTCGAATCCCGCCCCCTCCGCCAGGCCCGTGCAGGGTGGGGGGGTAGCGGTCCCCTG
>JACIWB010000091.1 GCA_014361245.1 Thermoplasmatales archaeon
CCTTCAAATCTTTTGATTCAGCGAATGCTTTTCTTAGTCTTAGGAGAATAATTTATAATTTTGTAAGAGGAGATGAAAATAGAGCTATGAAAGCTGATATAAATTTAGAGCTTGGACAAAATAGATTATATACTCTTATAAAATTTTGATATAAGAGATATCATTCATTTCGAGGAGAATCTTTATAATATACAAATTTCTGTTGAAAAACTATAGATTGATATCAAAAGGTTATCAATACCTCTTTTAGCTATATCCCCCAAGTTTAAGACTCGGATCGCCAAGTAAAACCCATTGCTGAACAGTTTTCTCATCTATCCAGTCCCATCCAGCATCGGGGCTCCACCAGCATTCGGGCAAGGTAAATTCCTTGAAATGATTTATATAACTTGTTTGGGTTTGCACATAATTTATTCCAAGAATATCGTATCCATTTTCTCCGTATTGTCTGAAAAATTCAGATGTTATCCAGCCATCTCCAGCCCCAACAGTGCAAAACTCTCCTTCCCACCCCCAGCCGAAGCCAGTATTTCCAATGCTTGCTATCGCTCCCCTTCCTGGCAATTTTACCATATACCAGCTCCAGCATTCTGGAACTAATTGACCGTATGTATTCATCCACATATTCTTACCAAATAAAAGAAGTAAAAAGATATCAAGAAGTGTTGGAATTGAAGAAACATTGAACTGGCTGTTGTGGCATCCTCCAACAACAACCACAGGAAGTTTGTTTTCGTTAGATAATTTTTCCATTGGGAAAAAAGGTAGGGAAAAATAAGGGAAATATGGTTTTACCTGAGAAACAGTTAATCCAACAATCTGGGAATTTATTCTGTTCCCGGGTATGCCAGGCAGATGATCCGCCCACACTCCAGGGCTCCCATGTCCAGAGAAAAATGCAAAACCGCATCCCTTGCCGAATTCATTTATTATATCCTCCATGCCAGTGAATTTTCCATTTGAACTCCATAAAATTTCTCTTTCAAAATCTTCTGGCATGTAATACAATGCCCCTCCTCTTCCATTTAAAATCTTTTCTCCAGTAACCCATTCTCCTTCATAATACATTTCCGTATTATTTCTCCATGCATCAAAAACAACCTCACCTTTATCATTCTTAACCCATACATGGATACTTGTTAAATTTCCATATGGTTTTGGGTCATATGATT
>JACIWB010000092.1 GCA_014361245.1 Thermoplasmatales archaeon
ACACCAGATCCTTCTGGACGTGGCCCTTTCCTATGCCATCCTTGGTTTTCTGGGAACCGTCCTTGTGGCGCGGTTTGGGGAAAGGGGTGAACGATGAGGATTTTCGGAGAAGTTCTTCTCTTTTTGGGGCTGGTCCTCCTTTGGCTTGGGGGCCTTGGGATGGTGCGGTTCCGTTCGCCGTATGTGCGGCTGCAGGTGGCCGGGGTGGCTGATATCGGTGGGACGAGCCTTTTTCTGGTGGGGCTTATCGTGTGGGAGGGCTGGGAAGCTACGGGAGGATTGGCCTTGGTTTTGCTCCTTTTCCTACTTTTCACCGGGCCCTTGGCCACTCATGCTGTGGCCAAAAGCGCCTTTGTGCGGAGGATACGCGACTGACATGGCGGCCGTCTTTCTCTGCGTCCTGGCCTTGGCTCTGGCCGTCTTCGCCCTCACCCGCAGGCGCCTTCTTTGGGGGGTGATTGGGGTGGGCGCCCATTCCCTGGTTTTGGCTGGGCTCTATTTGGTTTTGGCTGCGCCCGACGTGGCCCTCACCGAAGCTGCCGTAGGATTCGGCCTTGTGACCTTCGTGTACCTTTTGGCTTTGCGCCGCACGGGAAAAATCGTGGTCGCCGCCACTCCGCTTTATCCTCTCCTTTATCCAGAAGGTGAGGGCATCGCCGGATTGGAGTGGGAGATTCTCACCCGGTTCGCCCGTTGGTATCACCGGGATCTTGAACTTGTTTGGGTTCCCCGCGCGGAGATCCCCCGGCTTTTGCGAAGCGGCGAGGCCCACCTCGGCGCCGGCGGTTTTCTTTCCACGCCGGAGGATGGCTTGGCTTACACCAAGTACCTTCTTCCCACGCGGTTGGTGCTGGTGCGATTGGGAGAAGGCCCGCGGGGATCCGTGGCCGGCGAGCCTGGGCAGAAACATGTCGACCCCGCGGGAAAACTCTTCGAGGATGCCGCGGAATTGGCCCACGCCCTGGCCCGGGGAGAAGTGGGGGAAGCGGTGACCGATCTCCTGAGATTGCGGGAGTGGACCATGCAGGACCTCTTTTCCGAAGCGGAAACCCAAATCCTTCCCGAAGAATATGGGTTCACCCT
>JACIWB010000093.1 GCA_014361245.1 Thermoplasmatales archaeon
TTAGTGGCCATCGAAGCCCTGCGCCTCACGGCCGAGGAGAAGCTCCCTTACAAACTCGTGGTGAATTTTGCGGTGTGCGAGGAAGGAGGGCTGCGGGGAGCCCGGGCCGCGGCGTACCGGATTGCTCCAAAACTCGCGTTGGCCTTGGAAGGAACGATCGGGGCGGATGTTCCGGGAGTGCCGGAGGCCAAGCAGCCCGTGCGGCTGGGTCAAGGCCCGGCCATCACCCTTGCCGACCGCTCCATCACCGTGAACCCTAAGCTTGTGCAGTTTTTGGAACGCGTGGCCGAAGAGGAGAAGATCCCGTACCAGTACAAGCTTCCTGCCTATGGCTCCACCGACGCCGGCTCCATCCACCTTGAGCGGGGCGGAACCTTGGCCGGGGTGGTATCCGTGCCCTGCCGCTACATCCACTCCCCGGTCTCCACCCTCCTTCTTTCGGACTTGGAAGCCACGATCAAACTCGTGGTGGGGTTCTTGCAGAGGGCAGGAGAGCTCCTATGAAGCGCGTGCATCTTTTTGTGTCCGGCCGGGTACAGGGCGTGTTCTTCCGCGCCCACACCCGAGATCTGGCTCAGAAGCTAGGCCTAACCGGGTTTGTCCGGAACCTTCCCGATGGCCGAGTGGAGGTGGTGGCCGAAGGGCCGGAGGAGAAACTCCAGGAGCTCATCAACTTCTGTCACCACGGCCCGCCTCTGGCTCACGTGACCGGGGTGGAAATCCACTGGGAGGAACCGACCGGCGAGTTCCGTGGCTTTTCCGTGCGCTAGCGTTTCAGGTTCATCCCTCTGCTGGCGCGCGCAGAATCGCGATCTAGGCCGCGTTTTCCTCGGAATTGGACGCGCCCGGGGCATCAAGCCCGGCCATTCAAATTTTTCGAAGATCAGACCCGGTGTACCAGAAGGTGCCGCGGCCGACCTTTCTTAGCCTCAATGCCCGGCCGGACTTATAGAACAAGCGCTCACAAGGAGTGGACTATGCCACTCACTTTTTTCACCGTGTCGCTTGGCGGCGCACGGGTTTGTTCA
>JACIWB010000094.1 GCA_014361245.1 Thermoplasmatales archaeon
AAGGCCGGGTCACCCGCAAGCTGAAAAACTTTTTGGATCAGGCGTTTTCCCTCGATGTCCGCGGGATGGGCCTTGCCGGCAAAAATTATCTGGATCGGCCGCAACGGGTCGTTCACCAGCCGCTTTAGGCGCTCGGGGTCGGAGAGAATAAGGTCCGGCCGTTTATAGGAGGTGAAGCGCCGGGCAAAACCGAGGGTGAGAACATGGGGATCGAGCAAAGATCCGAAGGCCAGGACGTTTTTGGCAAACGCTCCTTCCCGCCAGCGTTTTCTTGCGCGGGCCACAAGCTCTGCGATCAAAGCTTCTTTCCGCTCTTGATGCACAGCCCAAAGCTCCTCGTCCGGGATCTCCTCTACCCTTTGCCAGATCTCCGGGTTTTCCGGATTTTTTCGCCATGCCGGTCCCAAGTATTTGTCCAAAAGGCGCTGGACCCGAAGGGGCTCGATCCACGTGAAAAGGTGGACGCCGTTGGTGATGGCCTCTATTTTCACGTCCTCGTCCTTGAATTTAATGCCCTGCCAAATGCGCCGGGCCACTTCCCCATGGCGTTGGCTTACGGCGTTCACGTGCTGGGAAAGGCGTAAGGCGAACACGGTCATGTTGAACCCGGCTCCAGGATCTGTGGGATTGGTTCCAAGCTTCAGGATGGCCTCCCGGGGAAGGCCGTGTTCTTGGCAATACGGCCCAAGATAGCGGTCAAGAAGGGCGAAAGGAAAGACGTCGGTGGCCACGGGAAGGGGGGTGTGGGTGGTGAAGACCGTGGTTTTGCGGGCGCGCTCCAGGGCCTCTTCAAAAGAAAGGCCTTGGCCCATGAATTGGCGGAGGCGCTCAAGGAGGGCAAATGCCGGATGCCCTTCGTTCAGGTGGAGCACGGCCGGACGGATGCCGAGCATTTCCAATGCCCGCATTCCGCCCACGCCCAGCACCCATTCCTGACGGAGGCGCTGTTCTAAATCCGTGGTGTAAAGCTGCTGGGAGATGGCCCGATCCCACGGGGTGTTTCCCTCCACGTCGGTGGTGAGAAG
>JACIWB010000095.1 GCA_014361245.1 Thermoplasmatales archaeon
AAGAGATCCAATAGATTATTGTAACACGAAAATATTCTACAATATACTACAATATTATATTGTAGAATCTACAATAGACTACAATATGAAATACCTAGAATCCATGATCAGGTGTTATGAGCGCATATACAAGCGTAAAGACCGTCAATACACCACCACACAATACACAATCAACCTAAAAAAAGACAAAGTAGAATCAAAAGGCTTCAAATGCAACGAAGAAGTATGTATACTCCCAAAACCAGAATTCCAAGAACTAATAGAAACATACCAAAAATATGAAAAAATACTAGAAGAAAACAGACAATTAACAAAACAACTAGATCAGGTGCAGGTCGATTATGATAAATTAAAAAATGAGCACAGGCACTTAAAGGAAGTGTACAAGAAAAGAGAAAAGGAAGTCAGCCACTTACAAAATGAAGTAGAAAGATTGCAAAACAGGAGCATATTACAGATAATCTTGGAAAAATTGACTAGAAAAAAGGCGATAGAAGCTCCAAAGAAATGAACAATATTATATCATTTTACTTTCTATCTCCCTGGAAATCTTAGAGAACTCCTTGTCACTTAAAATGGATTGGGAACCTTCAACAGATATTCCTTCTTTCAGATTAGCAAATGTCATTCCAGGCACATCTCTAACCATATATGGTCTTTTTAATTTGTAAACTCTCATTAACCAAATGTAACCATTTTTATTGTTTAAATAGGATCTAACATGCCTTTTATTCCATATAAAGTAATCTTCTAAATCTCCAATTTTTTTAGAAGACCCTTCTATCATTTTTTCACAAATAACAAAATATTTAATTTCGGTTTTTTTATCTTCTTTTTTTGGGAAAGCATGTTTTTTGACAAATTTCCTATGCTTCTTCTGAAAATTCTTTAAGTAATCATCTTTTAGGGCATAACTAAATGTTGGAAAAAGCAAAAATTTTTTAACTTGGGTTTTATATTTTCTTATTATAATAGTTTGCTTTCCTTGCCCTA
>JACIWB010000096.1 GCA_014361245.1 Thermoplasmatales archaeon
AAATAAATTTTATTTTCTTCTGGCTTATATCTAACTGGGAATAAATGAACTGTAACAAAAGTTACATGCTCCATTTTATCATTTAATCCACAACCAATTCTATAGGAATACCATGAACTTGGATATATTTCATAATTTTGGTGCAACTCAAAATTAAATTCTATTTCATTTTCAGATAATTTTAATGGATAGAGAGAAGAGAACAATTCTTTTTCTAAATTTATCTCCTTTATTTCAGAAGCAGTGACATCAATTTCTATATTTCTCGCCCCAAAAGGAATTTCAAAAACTTTTATTATCTTTGGAATGAGTGGCTTTCCTGGATTTATAAAATATTCGCTTCCTTCAACATCTATCTTTAAAAAATCTTCTTTTTCTATTATTCTGGGCTTTTGAAGCGATATTTTTTCAGAGATTGTTTCAATTCCTTTTGCAAAAGAAAATGCGCTACTTAAAATCACAACAGCCATAAATAAAGCCAATATTTTCCTCATAGTTATATATCATTTAATAATTAAATTTTTTGTGCCTCCACCCCGTCGAAGTGAATCATATTTCATCACTTTTCTGCAGGTGAAGGCAAATATTAAATAAAAATAAGTTAAAAATTTTTGCCCGCTGTATTGTCAAGTAACATCGGTAACATTTTTTGAAAAATATACATTGGCAGGATAATCATGGATACCCATGTGGTATCTATGATTGTTAAACCATTCAATAAATTCCTGAAGTAATAAAAAAACATTTTCAGAAATTCTTCATTGAAAGTTCTTATGGCTCTTTCAATCTTTCCTTTTGCTTGTGGATAACAGGGAGGAGTATATTCAACTTCTATGCCTTCTTTCTTACACCATTTTTCAAAGGTTTCTTTCAAAGAATGGGTCACATCTTCTGTTTTTATTCTATCATAAATGTTACAGTGTAATCTTGAATTATCATCAATGACTATTAGAGCATATTGTTTTCTCCCCTCTATATTGAGTGGACC
>JACIWB010000097.1 GCA_014361245.1 Thermoplasmatales archaeon
GTGCCTTTATACAGGGAAAAATATAGGGGAATTGATATAAATTCAATAAATCTTGAAAATATTTCTTCTTTGCCAATACTTAAAAAAGATGATATAAGAAAAAATTTTGATAAAATTATTCCTCAAAAAGGCAAAAAATACAGCATTGTAAGCACATCTGGCTCAACAGGAAAGCCAGTTAGCATTTATGTTGATTTTTATACAATAATAAAGGCATTGATGGGCTTTTTAAGAGAGCTAAGAGAATATGATATAAACTGGATGAAAGACAGGATGAGTGTTATAGTTGATTTAACTTCTGGAAGTGCTGAAGAAGCTTATTTAAGAAGGACCGCAATTCCAAACTTAAAGCCTTTCTTTTCCCTTAATAATCTTCAAATTCTTCATGTGGGAGAGGATGTTGAAAAAATGGCTGAAAAAATAGAGAAATTTAATCCAAAATTTCTTGGAGGTTATCCAGGTAGCTTAAGGGCTCTTGCAATAATTAAAAGGAAAAAGAACTTAAGGATAGAGCCAGAAGTTATGGCATCATCTGGAGCAGTTCTTGATGAATATACAAAAAAATACATTGAAGATACATTCAATGCAAGGGTATATGATGTTTATGGCTCAACAGAAGCAGGGCCAGTTGCTTATGAATGCAAAAGAGGAAATTATCATCTACACTATGACATGGTTCATGTTGAAGTAGTTGATGAAAATGATGAGCCAACAGATAAAACTGGCAGGATAGTTGTTACAAAACTATATGGAAATGCAACACCAATCATAAGATATGATGGCTTAAATGACTTCATTACTCCAATCAAAAATAAGTGTGGATGTGGAATAAATTCTCCAGTTATTGCAAGAATAGAAGGAAGAAAGGCGGATTCAATTGTTCTGCCAAGCGGAAAAATAATTCCTCCCTTCACAATAACTGGAATTCCAGCAAAGGTAATG
>JACIWB010000098.1 GCA_014361245.1 Thermoplasmatales archaeon
ATGGAGGAAAGAGCCCGCTGGAACGTACCCTTCCCGTGGATCATGTCCACCATGGGGGTGTCGAGCCACACCCCCACCATTCCGGTAGGGGTGACCACGCCCAGCCCACGGCCGCCCTTCTCCGGAGGGAGGCATTCCCGGATGTACGCGGCGCTTTCCACATCCCGCGGCTCCAGAGGATGCACGAAAAGCTCGCCCAAAGCGTTCACGGGCTGAGCTCCCAGTCCCCGCACTTTTTCGGTGATAAGAAGCCCCACAATTTGCTCAGGGAAGGCCGCGCCGGTAGGGTGATACTGTACGGCATCGAGATCCCGGAGTTTTGCGCCCACGCGATAGGCGAGGACGAGACCATCGGCGGTGGCTCCGTAATGGTTGGTGGTGGGAAAGCTCTGGATGTGGAGGCGGCCCCAGCCGCCGGTGGCCAGAATCGTGGCCTTGGCTCGCACGATCTTGTACTCCTCGGTCTCCAGGTTCCACACCACCGCACCCGCCACCTGCCCAAATTCGTCGGTGAGAAGCTCCACGGCCGGATGGAATTCCAAAACAGGGATGCCCAGGTTTCGCGCCTCGTCCCGCAGGACCCGCATGATCTCAAGGCCCGTGTAGTCCTTGCAGGAATGCATGCGCTTTTTGGATGTTCCCCCGCCATGGATGGTGATCATCGTGCCATCCTCTTCCTTGTCGTACATCACCCCCAATTCCTCATGCCATTTGATGATGAAGGGCGCGTCCTCCACAAGGGCGCGCACGAGTTTGGGATCGTTGGTGAAATGTCCGCCGCCTATAGCATCGAGGAAGTGGATGGCCGGGGAATCGTGAGGTTTTGTGGCGGCCTGGATCCCTCCTTGAGCCATGATGGAGTTGGAGTCACCATGGCGAAGTTTGGTGACGATGAGAATGCGGTCGGTAGGGATCCCCGCGTAATGGGCCCAGATGGCCGC
>JACIWB010000099.1 GCA_014361245.1 Thermoplasmatales archaeon
AGGTCAGCAAAATCAACATTTACTAGGCCTGGCTTTGTAATCATTTCTGTAATTCCCTTTATGCTCCTCATTAATATTTCATCCGCTACCTTAAATGCTTTATTCAGTGGCAATCTCGGAACAAGTTCAAGCAATTTATCATTTGGTATAACAATTACAGTATCAGAAACTTCCTTAAGGCGTGCAAGTCCCATCTCCGCATTTTCCCTTCTTATCCTCCCCTCAACGCTGAAAGGCATTGTAACTATGCAAAGCGTAAGGGCGCCAAGCTCTTTTGCAATTCTCGCCACCACAGGCGCGGAGCCCGTGCCAGTGCCCCCGCCAAGCCCGCAAGTTACAAATACTATGTCCGCTCCTTCGAGAATTTTTCTTATCTCGCTCTCGCTCTCCATTGCAGCCTCTCTTCCCCTCTCAGGCAACGCTCCCGCTCCAAATCCCTTTGTTATATGCTTGCCAATAAGCATTTTATAGGGAACTTTTGCATGAAGCAGATGTTGTGCATCTGTATTTAATGCGATAAGCTGTGCTCCATATATCTTTGCTTCATAACATCTCTCTATGGTATTTGTTCCCGCCCCCCCGCATCCAATAACCTTTATATTTGTTTTTAAACCCGCGAGAATTTCTTCCAGCTCCTTATTTTTCTCGTGGAGCATTTTTTCCTCTTCAGCACTCAACTCAGGATTTACTTCATCATCCCTTGCAAGCGCATCTTCTATAAATTTTTTCATGACATTCACCCTTTAAATAGAATACAAAGGCTTATTAAAAAGTTTTGTTGTTTTCAGGTTTTATCTCCATCTCTTTATCTCCCTTAAATATTGCTTTTATTTCATTGCTTCTATATAAATTTACCCTGCAACCTGT
>JACIWB010000100.1 GCA_014361245.1 Thermoplasmatales archaeon
TAATTCAGATAATTCTATTTTAAATAAAATTCGTATCCTTGGCAAATCTTCTCTTAAAGATATAATCTCTCTACTCATTTCAAAAATCCTAGGTAAAAATAAGAAAAGCGAAGGATACAGTAGCTCACCTAAACCTATTACAAGCCCATTGAAGCTCTCTATAATGAAAGATAACTTTACAAAGGGTGAGGTAGTTTTTTCAAAAAATATCAGTGTAGATAATGTTAATCAAGAAGGATGGCTAGATATTGATCTGAGCGATTCAAATGTTTTAATTTATTCAACTAATAAAATTTACTACATAGTTCTATCTTGCGATGGTGGTAATGAAAGAAATTATTACAAGTGGTACCATAGCAAGGAAGATGTTTATAAGGATCATCCTGCCTATTTTGATGAATGGGATGGACTTGGTTGGAGAGAGGCAAGTTATGATTTTGCATTTAAAATATCAGTGCAAAAGTTAGGTGATGGTGTTACTAAAAGATTTGCAATTGTTCATGGTCAAGACGGTGATTATGATGGTCCATACTTTTACAAGGATATTAAAGCTATGGCAGATGTGCTAAACAGAAGTGGATTGGGATGGGAAGTATCATTTTTCTTCTTAAAAAAGGGATTACCTCCTGAAGAAGAAATTTTAAAAATAGCAGAGGAAGAGGACTTCGATGATGTTGTTCTTTACTATTGGAGCGGTCATGGATCTGGTTTTGGTCATATTTTAGATCTCTATAATTTTGAGGCATCCACCCAAATAATTATCAGCGATGGCTGTAACAGTGGCGAAATAATAACAG
>JACIWB010000101.1 GCA_014361245.1 Thermoplasmatales archaeon
TTCGACGAAGAGGACGAGTTCTAAGGGGCGACGGAAGTCGCCCCTTTTTCTTTTTTCGTGGGACGCGCGGAAAAGCTCCGAGAGATCGCGGCTTCCCGGCTTCCCAGCGTGATCGCCGTTTGCGCCAATTTTGAAAACCCCCACAACGCCGCGGCCATCATTCGCACCTGCGAGGCCCTGGGACTCCTTGAGGTCTTCGTGATCGAGGAGAAGCACCCGTTCAGTCCTTCTCCGAAGATCACCCAAGGCGCGGAGAAATGGGTGCGGGTGCGCCGTTTTCGGCGAGCCGAGCCAGCCCTTTTGGAATTGAAATCCCGCGGGTTTCGGATCTTCGCCGCCGCTCCCTCTGGTGCTCTGGCTTTAGAGGATCTTCCCGTGGACTCCCCCTTGGCCCTGGTATTTGGGAACGAGGTGGAAGGCGTTGGGCCGGAGATCCTCGCCCACTGTGACGGAAGTTTTCGTATCCCCATGTTTGGTTTGACCCAATCGTTCAACGTCTCCGTGGCTGCCGGGATTTCCCTTTACGTTGTGGCCTTGGCCAGGCGGCGCTTCCTTGGGCGGCTGGGCGATCTTTCTCCCGCGGAGCAGGAGGCCCTGGTGCGGGAGTATCTGGCGGGTGGTCGAG
>JACIWB010000102.1 GCA_014361245.1 Thermoplasmatales archaeon
GTTTATTCTTGTTTTTATGAGTACTCTCCTGTATACTGGATCCTGTATTTTGTCTATCACCCTCTTGAGCCCTTTAACGGCGGCCTTATTCTCCCTGTATAGTATTAGGGCTTCATCGTAGTCTTCTGCTGCGAGATCTGGCTCGCCTATTTTCTCCATTTTCCTACCAAGTTCACAACGGTGGTAGGATTCTATTATCCGTAGACCGTTTTCCGCCATTTCAGGTTCGATTCCAAACATTTCAAACATTTGCGTCACCTCCGCGATATGTGGGTAATGGGGTAGTACCATATACCCACTACTATATAGTATATAGTACCCTATATATATACTTTTCGGTTCTTGGGGGCCGTGCCAGGCCCATTAGAAAAAAGATCCCCTCGCAGGTGGTTGGCCGCGTTTTACGTAGCTATCCTTTCCCCTTTTGTTGTTGTTTTTTGGGGGCGAGGTTTTAGGAGGGGGGCGAAAGCCCCCTCTCCCAAGGATAATTATATATAGGGTGTAGCCCATAATGGTGTATATCCATAAGTGTATAGTGGGGTGGTATTTGTGGATAAAATAGAAAGACTAAAAAAGGAGATAAGAGAGCTCGAGGAAGATTTGGAAAAAGTGAAAACC
>JACIWB010000103.1 GCA_014361245.1 Thermoplasmatales archaeon
ATATGGTATCAGTTCTGGAATGAAGAGCCAATATTGCTATGGAAGAGAGGAGATGAAACACATAACAAGAATTACTTCACAATAGAAGAGGCGGTAAGGATAATATTAAATGATCCAGATGCAACGGTTGAAGATTACTTCAATGCCAGGCCAACCCTGAACAAGACAATAATTGAAATCTATCACTGGGCGGTTGATAATGTTGGACATGTTGAAGACAAGCAGAAGAGCAAACAGCATATTTACATTGATTACATGCCACCAACTTCAAGAGTTGCTGATATTGAACCATATGAGCAGGAGGAAATTCCATTCAACATAACAGTTGTTGATATAATTGACCATGGAGCAGAGGTAAGCGGACCAGTAGGAGTATGCAAGGTAGAGGTTTATTATGCATACAGCGAAAACAACATTACATGGAGCGACTGGCAACTATATGCAACATTCGATATTCCATATGAACAACGCCTTGATGTGCCAGATATAACCTTAAGCTTCAATGCACCAGAAGGAGGAGGATGGTATCGCTTCATAAGCATTGCCTATGATTGC
>JACIWB010000104.1 GCA_014361245.1 Thermoplasmatales archaeon
TTTTTTATTTTTGCAGCATTTCTATAAGAAGAGATAAGGATGCCAGACGAGAGAAATTGGAAAGAATATAATGAGCAAATGGTGAGGAGAGAAGAAATGTACATTTCTCTGGATTTTATGGAAACATGGAATAAAGAACTTGATGAAATGAATTATAAAAAGAGAGGAAGACCATATAAATTTCCAGAATCTTTCATGATATTCCTTGATTTCATTCACATCGCTTTTCTTCCATTTCGCCAGATGGAAGGATTTTTGAGAAAGCTCCCTGAATATATCCAAAGCTGAAGGCAGCTGACTACTCAACCATATGCAAAAGATTGCAAAAGATGCATATTGATCTTCCTTTACAAGACATTGGCAATGACGTGATAATTACTCTTGATTTTACAGGGATGAAAGTCCCCAACAGAGGAGAATGGATGCGTCATAAATGGAGGGAGGAAAGGATGGATTAAAGTGCATATTGCTGTGGAGCCATTGGTAGAGAAAGCAAAGAGAACCATTGGCAATAAAAAAATAGAGAGGATGACG
>JACIWB010000105.1 GCA_014361245.1 Thermoplasmatales archaeon
AGCAATATTATAATTCTTTCTTGAAAAATATGCTTTATCTCCATAAATTGTAGAGCCAGCGGGTATATGCTCTATAAAATCTTCAAAAAGAGAGGAATCATTTACATCTCCTTCAGTTATGGCAAAAGCTACTATTTCTCCTTTGCTATTGCATAATTTATGGAGTTTATACCATTTTCTATTGTTTTTTTCCTTAAATTTTATTGTCTTCCAATTTCCTTTTCTTATTATTGAAAAACCTGTTGAATCTATGAAAATTTTTTCCAAACAAGGAGTTAATCAAGCCTGCTAATTCGCGATAGGGTAAAAATGTGTAGAAAGCTGAGGCCATTGAAATTAAAGAAGCAGGTATTTTATATTGTGCTCCTCTTTTCCCTTTATTCATCTCTTCCAATTCTTTTTTCCATTTTTCCTCATCTATTTTTAGAGCATTACATGCTCCCTCTACCATTTCTTTTCCAAATTCAATTAATCTTTTATCTGTTTCTTTCCAGTTCATCCCATTCCCTCCTTTTAAAATAAATAAAG